>DATMJH010000094.1:0-6133 GCA_035554015.1 Mycobacteriales bacterium | reverse complement strand
GTCCCGGCATGCCCACCCGTCCCGGCGCCGTCCCCGGCATGCCGCCGCGTCCGGGCGCCCCGCGCCCCGGTCCCGGTGCCTTCCCCGGCCGGCCTGCGCCGGGCGGGGGGGCATACCGGGCGACGGCGCGGCCGGCGCGGCCGGCGCCGGCACGTCCGGTGCGGCCGGCGGGACCGGCTGGGCAGGTGCGGCGGGCGCGGCGGCGGCCGGGGCCGCGGGCACGCCGGCCGGGTCGGCCGGTGCCGGCGCGGCCTTCTTGGCCGCCTTCTTGGCCGGCGCCTTCTTGGCCGGCGCCGCGGCGCCGTCAGCGGCGGGAGCGGCGGGGAACGCCTCGCGCAGCCTGCGCGCGACGGGGGCCTCGATGGTCGACGAGGCGGACTTGACGAACTCTCCGTTGTCGTTCAGCCAGGAGAGGATCTCCTTGCTGGACTTGCCGAGCTCCTTGGCGAGCTCGTGGACGCGGGGCTTGCCGGGCACTGGACTCCTGTCTGGCCCGGGTCGCTCGACCGAGCCGTGGGACTACTGCATGGGCGTGCTGCTCATCGGGACGGGCTCATCGAGCGCTCATGCGGCTTCTCGACCTGCTCTCTGTGTCAGGTGTGGTGGTGCTGCTGGTCCTGCGCGTCGCTCTCGTGCGCCTGCCTGCTGACCGCCTCCCGCACCGGCGTCACGTCGAGCGGTCCCGGCAGGCGCAGGGCCCGGGGGAACGCTCGCCGCTTGTCGGCGAGGTCGACGCACCGCAGGTCGGGGTGCACGGAGGCGCCCCGGCCGGGCAGGCGACGTGCGGGGTCGGGGACCAGCCGGTCTCCGTCCGCGACGACGCGCAGGAGGTCGGCCCGTGCCGCGCGTTCCCGGCAGCCCACGCAGGTGCGCACCGGGACCCGCGGACGGACCGTGGGTGTTGCTGCCGGCGAGTCTAGCGCGCCGGCGTCTGCGGGCCGCGGTTCCACGGCGGCTGCCCGCGGGCGCCCGCGGGAGCTCACCCCGCGGTGGGCGAGCCGGTGCGGCCGGCATGGGTCCCGCCCGGCTGCGGACCAGCCCCCGAGCCGGCCCCCGAGCCGGCCGCGGAGCCGGCCCCCGAGCCGGTGGGCGCCGCGGGCACACCAGCCCCCGGCGCGTCGCTGCGGATGTCGATGCGCCAGCCGGTCAACCGGGCGGCCAGCCGGGCGTTCTGGCCCTCCTTGCCGATGGCGAGCGAGAGCTGGTAGTCGGGCACCACCACCCGCGCCGACCGCGAGAGCGCGTCGACGACCTCGACCGAGCTCACCCGCGCCGGCGAGAGCGCACTCGCGACGAAGCGCGCCGGGTCGTCCGACCAGTCGACGATGTCGATCTTCTCGCCGTGCAGCTCGGTCGTGACCGCGCGGACGCGCGCGCCCATCGGGCCGATGCAGGCGCCCTTCGCGTTCAGCCCGGGCACGGTCGACCGGACGGCGATCTTGCTGCGGTGGCCGGCCTCGCGAGCGATCGCGGCGATCTCGACCGACCCGTCGGCGATCTCGGGCACCTCGAGCGCGAACAGCCCGCGCACCAGGTCCGGGTGCGTGCGCGACACGGTGATCGAGGCGCCGCGCGGCCCGCGCGTCACGCTGATGACGCGGCAGCGCAGCCGGGTGCCGTGGTCGTAGCGCTCGCCGGGCACCTGCTCGGCGGGCGGCAGCACGGCCTCCGGCGCTTCCTCCGCGGCGCCGAGCTTGACCATGACGTTGCGGTTCGGCGGCGCCCCCGGCCGCTGCGGGGCCTGCTGGACGACGCCGGCCACGACGTCGCCCTCCCGGCCGGCGTACTCGCCGTAGGAGACGTCGGACTCTGCCTCCCGCAACCGCTGCAGCACGACCTGCTTGGCCGTGGTGGCGGCGATGCGGCCGAAGCCCTCCGGCGTGTCGTCCCACTCGCGCACGACGGCGCCCTCGTCGTCGAGCTCCTGCGCGAGCACGACGGCGTCACCGGCCTTGCGGTCGAGCACGACCCGGGCATGCGGGGCGGCCCCCTCGGTGTGCTTGTACGCGGTCAGCAGGGCGCTCTCGATGGTCTCGACGACGAGGTCGAGCGACAGGCCCTTCTCCCGCACCAGCCCCTTCAGCGCGGTCATGTCGATCTTCACGACGCCTCCCCCGACCGGGAGAACTCGACCTGCACGGTGCCGCGCGCCAGGTCGGCGTAGGCCAGCGACCGCTGCGTGCCGTCGACGTCGAACACGACGCCGCCGTCCGCGTCGGCAGCGGCCTCGACGACGCGACCGGTGACCGTTCCGCCGTCGCGCAGCACGGCGCGGACCAGCCGCCCGGCGCTGCGGCGCCAGTGCCGGGGCTCGGTGAGCGGCCGGTCGACGCCAGGGGAGCTGACCTCGAGCACGTACGAGCCGCCGAGCACGCCCGGCTCGGCGGCGTCGAGAGCGTCGAGCGCCTCGGACACCGCGCGGCTGACGTCCGCGACGTCGTCGAGACTGACCCCGCCGTCCTTGTCGACGACGACGCGCACGACGCTGCGCCGACCGGCCGACGACACCGCCACGTCCTCCAGGTCGTGGCCGCTCGCCGCCGCCACCGGCGCGAGGACGTCGAGAAGGCGCTGGCGCGCGGCGCTCACGGGACCTCCTCGGCGGCGCGGGGGCGGTCGGCGGCGCACACGCCGTCCGACCCGGGAGCTCCGACACTATCCCCCGCGCACCGCCGCCTCCGCAGGCGCGGACGCGCCGCTGTGGTTGGCTCGGGCGCCGTGCACCAGGCCGCCCAGCAGACCCAGCCGGCGGCTCCCGGACCGTCCCGCCGCGCGGTGCTCCTGAGCGGCGCCGCCGCCGGTGGGGTGCTCCTGCTGCCTGCGTGCACCGGGGACGACGAGCCGCCCGGGCCGCCCCCGCCGCCGCACCCCGACATCGTGCTGGCCGACGAGGCCGCCGCCCGCGAGCGCCGGCTGCTCGAGGCCTACGACCTCGCGCTGCAGCGCCGGCCCGATCTCGCCCCGCTGCTCGGCGCGCTGCGCGCCGAGCACGCCGACCACGTCGCCGCGCTGGGCGTGCCGGAGGTCGAGCCGACCCCGTCGGCGTCGCTCGGCTCTCCCGCCACGCCGCAGGCCGCACCGGCAGAGACCGGACCGGCCGCCGCGACGGCATCACCGGCGCCCCCGCCGCTGCTGCCGGCGGACCCCGCGGCCGTGCCGGCCGCCCTGGCCGACCTCGAGCGGCGCACGGCGGCGGTGCACTCCGACGCCGTGCTGCGGGCCGGGCGCGGCCTGGCCGTCGTGCTGGCCTCGGCCGCCGCGAGCGAGTCGTCGCACGCGGTGGCGCTGCTGTGACGGCGGAGCGCGAGCAGCACGCGGCGGAGGTGCTCGAGGCGCTGGTCGAGGCCGAGCACGCCGCGCTGTACGGCTACGGAGTGCTCGGAGCGCGCCTGGACGACGCGACGCGCCCGGCCGCGCAGGCCGCGGCCACCGCCCACCGCGCGGGCCGCGACCGCACTGCCGCCGCTCTGCGCGACCTCGGTGCCGAACCGCCCGCCGCCGAGGTCGCCTACGAGGTGGTGGTCGGCGGGCAGCAGGACGCGCTCGCGCTGGCCGTGCGGCTGGAGGAGGGGCTGGCCGTGCTGTCTCGCGACCTGGTCGGCAGCACCGACGACGTCGCGCTGCGCCGGCTCGGTCTCGACGGGCTGGTCGGCGCGGCGGTGCGGGCGGCGTCGTGGCGGGAGCTGCTCGGCCGGCGCCCACCCACCGTGGCGCTGCCGGGCACGGCGTGAGCCGGCGGCCGATCAGCGGGCGACGTCGGCGACCACCGCGCCGGTGAGCCGCACGAGGTCGGCCGGTGACAGCTCGACCGACAGGCCGCGCCGTCCGCCGCTGACCACGACGGCGTCGAACAGCTCCGCCGTCTCGTCGACGACGGTCGGCAGCCGGGTGCGCTGACCGAGCGGGCTGATGCCGCCGACGACGTAGCCGGTCACGCGCTCGGCGTCGGCCGCGTCGGCCAGCACGGCGCGCCTGCCGCCGAGGGCCGCCGCGCACGCCTTGAGGTCGAGCTCCCCGGCCACCGGGACGACGGCGCAGCACAGCCGACCGTCCACCCGCACCACCAGCGTCTTGAGCATCCGCTCCGGCTCGATGCCCAGCGCCGCGGCGGCCGCCTCGCCGTACCCGCCTGAGGAGGCCCCGGGCCCGAGCTCGTAGGTCAGGACGGCGTGCGCGACGCCCTGACGGGCGAGCAGCAGCGTGGCCGGTGTGCCGCGCCCGCTCACCGGCCGGTCACGCGCCTCTCACCCCGCGCGGACGACCCGCACGACGTCGTCGACCACGTCGCCGACCGGCACCCGGCGGTTCTCGCCGGTGCGCCGGTCGCGCACCTCGACCTCGCCGTCGGCCAGCGCCTTGCCGACCACCACCAGGGTCGGCAGGCCGAGCAGCTCGGCGTCCTTGAAGGCCACGCCCGGCGAGCCGCCACGGTCGTCGAGCAGCACCCGCAGGCCGCGCTGCTCCAGCTCGGCGGCGATCCGCTCGGCCGCGGGGCCCTGCTCGCCCTTGCCGACCCCGACGACGTGCACGTCCGCCGGCGCCACCTCGCGCGGCCACACCAGCCCCTTGTCGTCGTGCCACTGCTCCGCGACGGCCGCGACCGCGCGGGAGACGCCGACGCCGTAGGAGCCCATCGTCACCCGCACCGGCTTGCCGTCGGGCCCGAGCACGTCGAGCGAGAAGGCGTCGGCGTACTTGCGGCCGAGCTGGAAGATGTGGCCGATCTCGATGCCGCGGTCGATGGTCAGCGGCGACCCGCAGCGCGGGCACAGGTCGCCCTCGCGCACCTCGGCGGCCGGCAGGGTGCCGGCCGGCGTGAAGTCCCTGCCGCTCACCACGTTCACCGCGTGGCGGCCGTTCTCGTTCGCGCCGGTGACCCACGCCGATCCCGACACGACCAGCGGGTCGACGACGTAGCGGACGCCCTCGGGGAGCCCGGCCTGCGGACCGATGTAGCCCTTGACCAGCCCCGGCACCTTCTCGAAGTCCTCGAACGGCAGCACCTCCGCCGGCGTCACGTTCGCCTCCAGGCGCTTCAGGTCGACCTCCCGGTCACCCGGCACGCCGATGGCGAGCACCTCCTCCGCGCCGCCGGGGTGGCGCAGCCGCACGACGACGTTCTTGAGCGTGTCGCGCGCGGAGATGTCGTAGCCCCGGTGGCGCAGGTGCTCCACGAGCGTGTCGATGGTCGGCGTGCCCGGAGTGTCGAGCACCTCGAGCGGTGGCGCGGCCGACGGGTCCTGCGGCTCCGGGGCGCGCACCTCGACCGCCTCCACGTTCGCCGCGTAGTCGCACGCCGTGCACGCTACGTAGGAGTCCTCGCCGGTGGCTGCCGTCGCGAGGAACTCCTCGGACGCGCTGCCACCCATCGCGCCGCTGACGGCGGACACGACCTTGTAGTCCAGGCCGAGCCGCTCGAAGATGCGCACGTAGGCCTCGCGGTGCAGGTCGTACGAGCGCTGCAGCCCGGCATCGTCGAGGTCGAAGGAGTAGCTGTCCTTCATGACGAACTCACGGCCACGCAGGATGCCGGCCCGCGGCCGCGCCTCGTCACGGAACTTCGTCTGGACCTGGTAGATCATCAGCGGCAGGTCCTTGTACGACGAGTACTCGCCCTTGACGAGCGTCGTGAAGACCTCCTCGTGCGTCGGGCCGAGCATGTAGTCCTGCGCCTTGCGGTCCTTGAGCCGGAACACGTTCTCGCCGTACTCCGTCCAGCGCCCCGACGCCTGGTAGTACTCGGCCGGGACGAGGGCCGGTAGCAGCACCTCCTGCGCGCCGATGCGGTCCATCTCCTCGCGGACGACGGTGGCGACCCGGTCGAGCACCTTCACACCGAGCGGCAGCCAGGAGTAGACGCCGGGGGCGATGCGCCGGACGTAGCCGGCGCGGACGAGCAGCCTGTGGCTCGGGACCTCCGCGTCCGCCGGGTCCTCGCGCAGGGTGCGCAGGAACAGCGTGGACATGCGGAGCACGGGTTCTCCTCGGGCCGGCGGACGACGCCGCGAGCCTAGTGAGCGCGGAGGCGGGGCGCCTCGGCGTTCTCCGCGGCGGGTGACGCACGCGCCGGCGGCCGATCACCCGGACGGAGCAGGACTGCGGCACCCCGGCGACGAACAGGACGGGGTCGGGC
>DATMJH010000093.1:0-2763 GCA_035554015.1 Mycobacteriales bacterium | reverse complement strand
GGACGACGGCGGCGACGTCGCCGCCGTCGTCCTGCCCGGGGGGTTCTCCTACGGCGATTACCTGCGCGCCGGCGCGATCGCCCGGTTCTCCCCGGTGATGGAGTCGGTCATCGCCGCGGCGGGCCGCGGCATGCCCGTGCTCGGGATCTGCAACGGGTTCCAGGTGCTGTGCGAGTCGCACCTGCTGCCTGGGGCGCTGACGCGCAACGCGCACCTGCACTTCGTCAACCGCGACCAGCACCTGCGGGTCGCGAGCAACCGCACCGCCTGGACCAGCGGGTTCGGCGAGGGCCAGGACGTCGTCGTCCCGGTCAAGAACGGCGAGGGGCGCTACGTCGCCGACGACGCGACGCTCGACCGGCTGGAGGCGGAGGGGCGCGTCGTCGCCTACTACACCGGCTCGAACCCCAACGGCTCGCTCCGCGACATCGCCGGCATCGCGAACGAGCGCGGCAACGTCGTCGGGATCATGCCGCACCCCGAGCACGCCGTGGAGGAGCTCACCGGGCCGGGTACCGACGGCCTGGTGTTCTTCACCAGCGTGCTGAAGGCGCTCGTCGACGCGTAGCAGGAACACCCGCCCGGCGCGACGAACCTGCGCGCATGCGCAACCGCCTGCTGCTCAGCGCCGTCTGCCTCGCCGTCGGGGCGGGCTTGGCCGTCCCGCCCGCCACCGCGATCGTCGGCTCGCCCGACGGCAGCGAGCCGAGCGCGCTCGCCACCCGTGACGACGCCGACCACTACGAGTTCTTCTTCCCCGGCGCCGACGGCGTGCAGCAGCTGCACGCCGACGTGCTCCGGCCTCGGGGATCGTCGCTCGACGAGCCGATGCCGGTGGTGCTGGCGGTCAGCCCGTACACCAACCACAACGGCTCCACCATCGACACCGACCTGAACGGCACCGGCCCCAACCCGCGGTTCTTCGACTTCCTCGACCTCACCGGGGCGCTCGACAGGGGCTACACCTACGCGCAGGTCGACCTCCCCGGCTTCGGCGGCAGCTCGGGCTGCAACGACTGGGGCGGCGCGCGTGAGCAGGCCGCGGTGTACGCCGCGGTGCAGTGGGCGGCGCAGCAGCCGTGGTCGAACGGCAGGGTGGCGCTGCTCGGCAAGAGCTACGACGGCTGGACCGGGCTGATGGGCGTGGCCAGGCAGCCGAAGGGTCTGGCCGCCGTCGTCTCGCTCGAGCCGGTGTACTCCGGCTACCGCTACCTGTACATGAACGGCGTCCGCCGCCCGAACAACCCGGGGACCATCGGGCTGTTCCAGGTCATCGACGCCAAGCCCGGTCGGCCGGGCGACAGCCCGCAGTACCAGGCGAACGGGGCGCCGCAGGCGTGGTGCTACGGCGTCAACGTCGGCGGCGCCGCCCTCGACGACTCCGAGAGCGGCCCGTACTGGGCCGAGCGCAACCTGGTGCCGACGGCGCGCGGCAAGACGACGCCGGTGTTCCTCACCCAGGGCTTCCTGGAGACCAACACCAAGCAGGACGGTCTGTCCGAGTACTGGAACGGCCTGGCCGGCAGCGACAACCACGCGTGGTTCGGCCAGTTCGACCACGCCCGTGCGTGGGAGAAGGACGTGAGCGGCTCGACGCCGGCGGGCGAGGGCACGCGGTGGCAGACCGGGCGGGACGGCTCGATCTTCGTCGCCGAGATGATGCGCTTCCTCGACGAGCACCTGAAGGGCGTCGAGCCCGCCGTCGACGACCCGGTGGTCTCGGTGCAGGACAACCTCTCCCGCTGGCGGGCGGAGCAGAGCTGGCCGCCGGCCGACGTGCAGCTGCTCACCACCGAGCTGCGCACCGGCACCTACACCGACAGCGGCTCCGGCTCGGGCACCCGGCCGAGCCCGGCGCAGGGCATCTGGAGCGTCTCGGAGCCGCTGGCGCACGACGTCTGGATCTCCGGCGAGCCGGTCGTCACCGTCGGCGTGACGGGCACGACCGTGCCCGGCGCCAACCTGGCCGCCAACGTCTACGACGTCGCCCCCGACGGCCGGGTCACGATGGTGTCCCGCGGCGTCAGCCTGCTGCGCGGCACCGGCGCCCGGTCGGTGAGCGTCACGATGTACGGGCAGGACTGGGTGGTCCGTGCCGGCCACCGGCTGGCGGTGCTGCTGTCGAGCGCCAACACCGACGAGTTCACCCACGTGGCGACCCGCACCCCGGTCACCGTCGAGCACGCCAAGGTCGCGCTGCCGTTCCTCACCGAGCAGCGGACCGAGTTCCTCACCCTGGACGGCAGCAACCCGCGCCTCGACGCCTACCTCGAGCGGGCGACGTCCGTGCTGCCGGCCGAGACCATCGGGCAGTCGACGACGCCGTTCGCGCTGCCGGGCCCGCTGGCGCCGCCGCGGTAGCCCGAGCCGGCACGGTCGCGGGCCGTCCACAGACTCGGGCGCGGACGACCGCGCGGCGTCGCCGGAGCGGCATCGTGCTGACATGCCGACCGCCGAGGAGCACCATGACCGCCATGACGACGCTGCCGTTCCGTCCGGACGGGTGGACGGTCGAGGACCTCGAGCTGCTGCCCGATGACCCGCCGTTCCGCTACGAGCTGGTCGACGGGACGCTGCTGGTGAGCCCGCCGCCGCCCAACGCGCACAACCTGTTCGCCAACGAGCTCGGGTACCTGCTGCGCGGGCGGGTCAGCCGCGACTGGCGCGTGCTCGCGCCGGGCGCGGTCGAGTTCGACGTGCGCAACTGGCGATCGCCCGACCTGCTCGTCGTGCGGCGCGAAGCGCTGCAGCGCAAGTACGCGG
>DATMJH010000092.1:0-9754 GCA_035554015.1 Mycobacteriales bacterium | reverse complement strand
CGTGCGGCCGGAACAGCGGGTCGTAGCCGAAGCCACCGGTCCCCCGGGGCTCCCGCAGCACGACGCCCTCGACGGTCTCCTCGACGACGTCGCACCGGCCGTCGGGCAGCGCGTAGGCAGCGGCGCACACGAACCGGGCGCCGCGCCGCTCGTCGGGCACGTCGGCGAGCTGGTCGAGCACGAGCTGCAGGTTGGCGGCGTCGTCGCCGTGCCGGCCGGCCCACCGCGCCGAGAGCACGCCCGGCATCCCGTTCAGGGCGTCCACCGACAGCCCGCTGTCGTCGGCCACCGCCGGCAGGCCGGTGTGCTGCGCCGCCTCGCGCGCCTTGGCGAGCGCGTTCCCGGCGAAGTCCGGCGCCGTCTCCGGCGCCGGCTCGTACGGCTCGACGTCGTCGAGACCGAGCAGCTCGACGCCGAACGGCGCGAGGATCCGGCGCAGCTCCTCCACCTTGCCGGCGTTGCGGGTCGCGAGAACCGCTCTCACAGCTTGACCGGGTCACCCTCGTGCTTGACCCGCAGCGGCTCGGCCAGCGCCGCGGCCTGCAGCGACGTCAGCTGCCCGATGCCCCCGAGCGCGAGGTCGAGCAGCGCGTCCAGCTCCGTCCGGCTGAAGGGCGCGCCCTCCGCAGTTCCCTGCACCTCGATCAGCTCTCCCCGGCCGGTGCCGACGACGTTCATGTCGGTGCCGGCGGAGACGTCCTCGGGGTAGTCGAGGTCGAGCACCGGGACGCCGTCGACGACACCGACGCTCACGGCGGCGACCGACCGCACCAGCGCCTGCGGCCGGCCGATCGCGGCGCACGCGTCGGCCAGCGCGACGTACGCGCCGGTGATCGCGGCGGTGCGTGTGCCGCCGTCGGCCTGCAGCACGTCGCAGTCGACGGCGATGCTCGACTCACCGAGCAGCGACAGGTCGACGCACGCGCGCAGCGACCGCCCGACCAGCCGGCTGATCTCGTGCGTGCGCCCGCCGACCCTGCCCTTCACCGACTCGCGGTCGCTGCGGGTGTGCGTGGCGCGCGGCAGCATCGCGTACTCGGCGGTGACCCAGCCGAGGCCCGACCCCTTCCGCCAGCGCGGGACGCCCTCGGTGGCCGACGCGGCGACGAGCACCCGGGTGCGGCCGAACTCGACGAGGCACGAGCCCTCGGCGTGGTCGAGCCAGCCGCGGGTCATCTGGACGGGTCGGAGGGCGTCGGCAGCGCGGCCGTCGTGGCGGGTCACGCCCCCACGCTAGCGACGGGTCAGCAGCGCCGGCTTCTCGACGACCATCGCCGGCGTCCGCCCAGCCGGAGCGCGGGGCGACACAGTGCTCAGACCGGGTAGGTGACCCCGCAGCCGACCTGCTCGACCGGCCCGTCGAACGCGGCGCGCGCCTCCGCGACGACAGCAGCGGGGTCGGCCCACGCGACGATGTGGGTCACGAGGAGCCGGCCGACCCCTGCCTTGGCCGCGTGCTCGCCGGCCTCCCGGCCGGACAGGTGGATGCCGGGCGGGTTGCCGTCGCTGTGCGTCCACGACGCCTCGCACAGGAAGACGTCGGTGCCCCGGGCGAGCTCGACCAGCTCGGGACACTCCCCCGTGTCGCCGGAGTAGGTGAGAGTGCGGCCGCCCGCGGTCAGCCGCATCGCGTGGCACTCGATCGGGTGGTTGGCGCGCACCGTCCGCACGGCGAACGGCCCGATCTCGAGCTCGCCCGTCGGCACCTCGCGGAAGTCGTAGACGTCGAGCAGCCCGTCGACCGGCGGTGCCTCGAACGCTTTGCAGATCCGCTCCGCCGTACCGGCCGGCCCGTAGACCGGCAACGGCGGCGGGACGCCGTCCGGGTGGTAGCGGCGGGCGTAGGAGTAGGCCACCAGGTCGATGCAGTGGTCGGCGTGCAGGTGGCTGACGTAGACGGCGTCGACGTCGAGCAGGTCGACGTGCCGCTGCAGCGCGCCGAGCGCGCCGGCGCCGAGGTCGACGACGAGCCGGAACCCGTCGTGCTCCACGAGGTAGCCCGAGCACGCCGACTCGGGGCCGGGGAAGGTGCCGGCACAGCCCAGGACCGTCAGCTCCACGCAGCGGCTCCGGTCGTCGACATGGCTCCCACCTGCCCGATCTCCGGGCCGAGGAACCGCCGTCCCAGGCGCGTGAACGGCTCGGGGTCCCCAGTGGCGACGAAGCGGTGCACGGGGCTGGGTGCGTCCGCCTCCCGGTCGAGACCGGTCTCGGTGAGCACCCGGTAGACGGCCTGCGCGGTCTCCTCGGCACTGCTCACCAGGGTCACGCCGTCGCCCACCACGAGCCGGATCATGCCGGTCAGCAGCGGATAGTGCGTGCATCCCAGCACGACGGTGTCGACGTCGGCCCGCAGCACCGGGTCGAGGTAGTGCGTCGCGAGCTGCAGCAGCTGCCGGCCCGTGGTCACCCCGCGCTCGACGAAGTCGACGAACCGCGGGCAGGCCGCGCTCGTCAGCGTCACGTGCGGCGCCGCGGCGAAGGCGTCGTCGTAGGCGCGGCTGGCGACGGTCACCTCGGTGGCGAGCAGGCCCACGCGGCCGGTGTGCGTCGCCGCGACGGCGCGCCGCACCGCCGGCTGGATCACCTCGACGACCGGGACGTCGTACCGCTCGCGGGCGTCGCGCAGGCAGGCGCTGCTGGCGCTGTTGCACGCGATGACGAGCATCTTGACGCCGGCCTCGACGAGCGCGTCCATCGCCGTCAGCGCGTGCCGGCGGACGTCGGCGATCGGCAGCGGGCCGTAGGGGCCGTGCGCGGTGTCGCCGAGGTACAGCAGCGGCTCCGCGGGAAGCTGGTCGAGCAGCGCCCGGGCGACGGTCAACCCACCCACGCCGGAGTCGAACACCCCGACAGGCGCGTCGCGCGAGACCCCCGTCACGACGGAGCAGGCTACGGGTCCTTCAGTCCAGCATCTGGCACAGCCGAGGCAGCTCGCCGTCCGCGCCGTGGTACCGGAACCGCAGGTCGCCGCGTTGAAGGACCAGCAGGTAGCCGTCGACCGGCCCGGGTCCACGGGTCGCCCCGGTCGGCGGGCAGCCGAGGTGCGCGTCCGGCCACTGCCGACGTTCCAGCAGTGCCACCTCGAGCTCGCCCGGCGGGTAGCCGAAGCGGTCGGCCAGGTCGGCTCGAGCGTGCTCGACCGCTCCGGCCGGGATCCCCCCGGCCGGCACCGGCGCACCGGCGGTGCCGGACGGCGACGCCCAGCAGCGCGGCGACCAGAGCGGTCGAGCTCGGCATGCGACCTCCCGGCGTGGTCCGCGGCCGGCCGCGTCCTAGGAAAAACAGGACATCGGGAACGTGCTGTCGGAAGCGACGGTAAGACCCTTTTGCGAGGGGTTGACACGGTAGCGGAACAGGCCTACCACAGCGGGGTCACCCAGGACGACCGGCTGGGCGACGTGCGGGGGCAACCGGTCGCTCGGACAAGCCGCCCCGGGCCGCGCCGACCAGAGCGCCCGCCCGGTGGACCAGCACTGCCACGTGACGGTCGGGGGGACCTCATGCGTCGTCGCACGCTGTCTTTCGCTCTGTCCACCGCCCTGATGGCCGCCGCGCTGGCGGCCGTCCCGGCCGGGCCCGCCGCCGTCGCCGCTGAGGGAGGCGGGCACGCGGACCCGGGCTACGACCGAACCGTCCGGCTGCTGGGCCGTGCCGTCAACACGGCTGGCATCGACCCGGCGGTGCTCGCCGCCGCCCGCGGCGCCGGACAGGGTCGGCACGCCGTCGTCCAGCTGCACCGGCTGCCTCGCGCCGGCGAGCTCGACCAGCTCGCCGGCCTCGGAGTACGTCCGCTGGCCTATCTGAACGGCACTGACGGCATCGGCACGGCCTACCTCGCGCGAATCTCCCCGGACGTCGCGTCCGGTGACGCCCTGCGCCCGCTGGTGCGGGCGCTGCAGCCGCTCGTCGCATCCGACAAGATCGACCCCGACCTGGGTCGCCGGGGGGCGGTGCGCGACGTGCTCGTGAGCTTCTTCTCCGACGTCCCGGACAGCACGGCTTCGGCCGCGCTCGGTGCCGTCGGGGCGGACGGTCGGCCGATCGGGCTCGGCGTCTGGCGGGCCAGCCTCACCACCGGTCAGGTACACCGGCTGGCCGCCCAGGACGCGGTGCAGTTCCTGGCCCTGGCGCCGTTGCCGGGGCAGCTGGACCTGGGCGTCTCGCGGACCCTGAGCAACGTCGACGTCCTGCAGCAGCTCGACGTCGGAAGCGGCACCTACCTCGGCCTGTCGGGCGCCGGCGTGCAGGTGAGCATCCACGACTCCGGGGTGGACGAGCACCATGGCGACTTCGCCGGGCGGATGATCCGCACTCTGCACCCGGCTGCTGGCGGTGACCACGGCACGCACGTCGCCAGCATCGCCGCCGGCAGCGGCGCGATGAGCGACCAGAACGACGACATGAGCAACGCCAACGGCGGCACGGCGTTCCAGTGGCGTGGCATGGCGCCGCAGGCGGGCATCTCCGCCTTCGGGTCGCAGACCGGCCACGACCTCCCGACGATGACCACCGCCGTGGTCACCGACGGCGTCGACGTGAGCAACCACTCCTACTCCTACAACGACGGCCAGTACGACGCCACGATGGCGTCCATCGACTCGATCATCCGGGGGGATGCCGGCATCCCGGCCCGACCGCAGGTGTTCTCCGCCGGCAACCAGGGCCAGGCTCCGCAGTTCGGCAACAACAGCGGGTACTTCTCGCTGTCCAAGTCCTGCAAGAACTGCATCATGGTCGCCAACCTGCAGGACGGCGGTGCGCTCAACGGCGGGTCGAGCCACGGGCCGACCCCGGACGGCCGGCTCAAGCCCGACGTCGGCGCCAACGGCACCACCGTGACGGCGGCCGGCGCCGACGTGGGCGACGGCGACGGGGGCCCGAGCGTCGGCAACAGCTACCGCTCCAAGGGCGGCACCTCGATGGCCGCCCCGGCCGTCTCCGGCATCGTCGCGCTGATGCTGCAGCGCTACGCCCAGCGCTACGGAGTCGACCTGGACAGCGCTCCGCCACTGCCGTCGACGATGAAGGCACTGCTGGTGCAGTCGGCGCAGGACCAGGCCGGCACCGCGAGCGGCGACAACCCGGACACCGCGGGCACCGGCGGCACGGTCTACGGCCCGGGCCCGGACTGGGGCACCGGGTACGGCCTCGTCGACGCCGGCGCCGCGGTGCGGCTCATCGACACCGACCGGTTCGTCGAGGACGAGGTCTCGCAGGTCAACCACACCGACGAGCACCTCGTCTCGGTCGTGCCCGGCCAGACGGAGCTGCGGATCACGCTGGCGTGGGACGACCTGCCCGGGACGCCGAACAGCGACCACGCGGCGCGCCAGCTGGTCAACGACCTCGACCTGCTGCTCGTCGGACCGCAGGGCCAGACGGTGCGGCCGCTGGTGGTGCCTGCGGCCACCCAGTTCGACTGCGACGGCGGCACCGCCGGCACCCAGACGGGCTGCGCGTCACCCGGAGCCGACCCGGGCCCCTGGCCGAGCAGCACCAGTGCCATCGACGCCGCGCCGGGCACCGACCGGCTCAACAACGTCGAGCAGGTCGTCGTCGCCGCGCCGGCACCGGGCCTGTGGAAGGCCAGGGTGAGCGTGCTCAACACCGACACCACGATCCGCCTGCCGCTCGGCGGAACGCAGGCCTACTCGCTGGCGGGCGTCACGGCGGATCGGGCCGACCTCGTGGTGACGAAGGGCGACTCGCCAGATCCGGCGATCGCCGGGGAGCAGCTCTTCTACCCGATCACCGTGCGCAACGCCGGTCCGGACCCGGCCCTCGACGTCACCGTGGTGGACACGTTGCCCACCGGCGTCAGCTTCGTGACCACCGACGTGCCGGGGCTGTGCACCCAGGCACCTGTCGGCACGCTGACCTGCTCGCTCGGCGACCTCGCGGCCGGGGCCAGCCGGTCGTTCACCGTCAAGGTGGCCGTCGATCCCTCGCTCGTCGCCGACAACGGCGGGCCACTCGGGATCTCCAACACCGCGACCGCGGCCTCCACCACGCCGGACGACGACCGGTCGGACAACACGGCAGTGGCCAGCACCATCGTCGAGGACCGAGCCGATCTGCGCGTGACCAAGCTGTGCAAGCCCGACCGCAGGCTGCTGGCCGGGCAGACCGGCACCTGCACCGTCTACGTGGACAACCTCGGCCCGTCCGACGCGAGGCAGGTCGTGCTCCGCGACACCCACAAGAGCGACGGTGCGTTCACCTTCGGCAGCATCACGCCCAGCCAGGGCTCCTGCACCGAGTCCGGCGGCGTCATCACCTGCCAGCTCGGCACGCTGCCGGTCGCGTCGGCGACCGACTCCGGCCGGGCAACCCTCACCGTGGAGGTGTCGGCGGACGAGGAGGTCGACATCAACGACGTCGCCGACGCGCGGGCGACCACGCCCGACCCGGACCGGTCGAACAACGTCGCGGAGGGCACGATCAGCGTCCAGGCCGTGTCCGACCTCTCGCTGACCAAGACCGGCCCGGGGTCTGCCGTCGCGGGTACCGAGCACACGTATGCGCTCGCCGCCACCAATGGGGGGCCGTCGACGGCGCGCGGCGTCGTCATCGAGGACGTCGTGCCGGTCGGCGTGCAGGTGCTGGCGGTCAGCGGCTCGGACGGTGCCACGTGCAACGCCGGCTCTTCGGGCAGCGCCTCGCTGCCCACTCGCTGCTCGTTCGGCGACCTGCCGCCGGGTGCGATCCGCACGATGACCGTACGGGTGCTCGTGCTGCCCGACACCCTCGGTGTCGTGCACAACGACGCTCGGGTGACGAGCAGCACCTTCGACGACGACCTGTCCGACAACCTCGCCACGGTGCCCACGACCGTCACCGGCGAAGCGGACCTGAGCCTCACCAAGACTGACGCGCCCGACGCGGTGCTCGCGGGCAACCAGCTGACCTGGACGCTCGAGGTGACCAACAGCGGGCCGTCGACGGCGCGCGCCGTGCGCATCACCGACCCGCTGCCGGCCGGGACGACCTTCGTCAGCGGCGTCGACGGCAACGGTGCCGCCACCTGCGCGCTGGTGCAGCCGGACCGGGTGGTGTGCGAGCTCGGTGACATGGCCGTCGGAGCGGTGCGCACCGTGTACCTGACAGCGAAGGTGGCCGCGTCGCTCGACCCCACGGCCGTCATCACGAACACGGCCACCGTCTCGTCGGCGACGACCGACCCTTCCCCGGCGAACAACTCGGCCACCGCGACCACCGATGTCGACACCTCGTCCGAGCTGTGGTTGGACAAGCAGGCGGGCCAGCAGTCGGGCAACCCGTCTCCGGTCGTGGTCTTCACGCTCGTCGTGCACAACGACTCGGGCTGCGAGACGGACTCGCAGTCGAGCCCCACGCCGACCTGCGGAGAGGGCGGCCCGTCCGACGCCCGCGACGTCCTGGTCGCCGACACCCTGCCGCTGGACCCGAAGAAGCTCGTCGTGCAGTACGTCTCCCCGCAGTGCACCTACGACAAGGTGACGCACACCGTGACGTGCACGTCGGCGGTGGTGCCCGCGGGCGCCACGGTGACCTTCGTCATCGAAGCCCAGGTGTCCGGGAGTGTCGGCACGATCACCAACTCGGCGACGGTGTCCTCCTCCACTCCCGACCCGGTGACGTCGAACAACACCAATGCGGCATCGCTGGTGATGAAGGGCGGCACGGGCTCGAAGAAGAGGTAGCCGTGCGCACTCCGCCCGTCCGGCGCAACGCGCCCCTCACGGCGATGCGCCGGACGGCGCAGCGAAGATGGCCACAAGGGACGGCTCCAGAGCCATGCAGACCGGCCCGACGGGGCGCCGATGCTGTGGTGAGCGGCTCGCGGAGAACAGGAGTCGACGTGCCCCTCGACCAGACGACCTCGGCGACCGATCGGGTCATCCGACCGGCCGCCGTCCTCCCGGAGCGCGCCGCCCGCGACATCATGGGGTGGCTCGACGACCACGACGTCACCCGCGGCGGGTGCTGGGCGCACGACGTCAGCTACATGAAGCGCTTCAGTGGTCCGTTCGACGGCATCGCCGGCATGCGCGGCAGCGCTGTGCTGCTCGGCTCGCTGCACATCACCTGGGACACGTACTCGGTGACGATCTACCGGGTGAACGTGACCGACGAGGGCGTGGCCCGGGGGTACACGGTCGAGCGCCTGTGCGACGAGGTGCTGGGCGTCGCCGGCCTGTCGCTGGCCACCTGCCCGCGCGCCTCGCTCGCGTCGGCGCCCGTCCCCGACCCGTTCCGCCGGTCGCTGACCGTGCCGCCGCCGGCCCCGAGGTCCGGCCGGCTCAGCTGACCGTCTCGGCGGTCGTGCCGTCGTCCACGATCGTGGGGACGTCCACGAACGAGGAGCCGTTGTACTTGGCCGCCTGAGCGTTCCAGTTCGCTCCGCGCGGTGCGTACGTCAGCGTGATCGACTGCAGCTCCGTGCCCTGCAGCGCATCCGGCAGGTCGAGCGTGAAGGCCACCTCGTACACGGTCTCGGTCGGCAGCGCAGTCGTGCTGAAGGTGCCCGAGCCGAGCTCCACGCTCTGCGGCCGGCCGTTGGAGCCGATCCGGGTGCCGAACATCTCGATGTCGACGACGACCTCGCCGATGCCGCCGGTACCGGTCCACGACTGGGTCGCGATGACGCCGGACACGTCGCGAGAGGCGTCGACGACCAGCGGGACGCCGTTCTCGGTGGTGAAGTCGTTGACCGTGAACGGCGCGCCGTCGAGCTGGTAGAAGATCTCGTCGAGCGGCGGCCCTCCGATGAACCCGCACCCGTCGCTGGTGTCCTGCTCGGGGGCGCCGCTCTCGGTGGACAGGCGCCCGCTCTCCTGGGTGGCACCGCAGCCGTTGGAGCGCAGGAAGAACGTCGTCGTGTCCTCGACCGGGACGGCCAAGGCCTGCGACCCGGCGAAAAGGCTGGTCACGGCGGCGGCCACGGTGAGCAGTCGGGCGGTGCGGGCGCGGGTCATCCGTGGTCTCCGTCGTGTCGAGCCGGCGCTGCGGTCGCGCGCCGGGTCTGCCCGGGGAGTTCGCTGCCCGTGCCGGATCTCCTGCTCGCCCCGGTACGTCCCGCTGCCGTCAGGCCCAGAGCTGGCCCTCGAGGGCCGCCTCCGCCTCCTCGACCGTGCCCGCGTAGGCGCCGGTCGACAGGTACTTCCAGCCGGCGTCGCACACGACGAAGGCGATGTCGGCCGGCTCGCCGTTCTTCAGGCACTTCATGCCCTCGCCGAGCGCGGCGTGCAGGATCGCGCCGGTCGAGATGCCGGCGAAGATCCCCTCGGCGTCGAGCAGCTCGCGCACACGGCGCACGGCGTCGCGCGGCCCCACGGAGAAGCGGGACGTCAGCACCGACCCGTCGTAGAGCTCGGGCACGAAGCCCTCGTCGATGTTGCGCAGGCCGTAGACGAGCTCGCCGTAGCGCGGCTCGGCGGCGATGACGCGCACGCCCGGCACGTTCTCGCGCAGGAACCGGCCGGTGCCCATGAGGGTGCCGGTGGTGCCGAGGCCCGCGACGAAGTGGGTGATCGTCGGCAGGTCCTCGAGGATCTCCGGACCGGTGGTCTCGTAGTGCGCCTGGGCGTTCGCGGGGTTGCCGTACTGGTAGAGCATCACCCAGTCCGGGTTCTCCGCCGCGAGCTGCTTGGCGACGGCGACCGCCTGGTTCGAGCCGCCGGCGGCCGGCGAGGCGACGATCTCCGCGCCGTACATCGTCAGCAGCTGCCGCCGCTCGACCGAGGTGTTCTCCGGCATGACGCAGATGAGC
>DATMJH010000091.1:0-18937 GCA_035554015.1 Mycobacteriales bacterium | reverse complement strand
GTAGCCGTGCGCGATGGTCAGCGCCTGCCGCACGTGCAGCGCGGTCGCGTCCCGGTCGAGCTCACCGACCTGCTGCCAGGCGGCGGCCTCCTCGCTGGTGCCCTCCAGGCTCAGCAGCGGGTCGATCAGCGACCCGCGGTCCGCCGCGAGCGCGGCGTCGACCTCCTGCGCCAGCGCGACGTGGTCGACCAGGTCGGTCGGCTCCCCGACCACCGCACTCGAACGCATGTTCGAAAGAGTACCACTGATCCGGGCTGGTCAACCCCGTCTGGTGGAGAAAATTCTGGAGACCGGCGATCGAGTTCCCCGGGCGGCGCCACGAGTGGCGCTTTCCCGAGAAGACACGGCTCTCTACGCTCCGGGGGTGTCCGGACCAGAGGCAGCGCCATCCCCCTGGTGGGCGGTCGACGCCGGCGACCGTGCCGAACCGGTCGAGGCGCCGCGCGCGATCGTCGGGTCGACGAGCCTGCCGTCCGGCTACCCGCACCCGCACGCCTCCGAGCCGGCGCGGCTCATCGCCGAGCGCGGCACCATCCTGCGGGTGCAGGTCGGCTCGGGCGTGCACGGCACCGCCGTCGGCGGGCAGGACGACCGCGACGAGATGGGCATCTGCCTCGAGCCGCCGCAGTACGTCACCGGCGTGGCGCAGGTGCCAGCAGGGACGGGGGCCACGAGCGCCACGGTGCCGTTCGAGCAGTACCAGCGGCACACGGCCTGGGACCGTCCTGGTGGGCTCGCGAACCGATCCGGCGCCGGTGACCTCGACGTCGTCGTCTACTCGGCGCGCAAGTGGGCGCGGCTCGCGCTCGCCGGCAACCCGACCGTGCTGCTCGTGCTGTTCGCGCCCGACAGCGAGGTGGTGCATCGCGACGAGCACGGCGCCGAGCTGGTCGCGAACGCGCACCGCTTGGTCTCCCAGCTCGCCGCCGACCGGTTCCTCGGCTACCTGCGCGCGCAGCGGCAGGCGATGACGGGTGCGAGCCGCGCGCACACCAATCGGCCGGAGCTCGTGGCCGACCACGGCTACGACACCAAGTTCGCGATGCACGCTCTCCGGCTCGGAGCTCAGGGGATCGAGCTGCTGACGACGGGACGCATCACCCTGCCGGTACCCGATCCGGCCGGTGCGTACCTGCGCGCCGTCCGCCTCGGTGAGGTTGCGCTGCACGAGGTGGTCGCGGCGCTCGACGACGCGGAGGCCGAGCTCGTCCGACTCCGAGCCGACTCCGACGTGCCGCCGCAGCCGGACCGCGCCTGGGTCGACGGCTGGTTGCACCGTTCGTACACGGCGTTCTGGGCGACCCTGGACGACGCCGCGAAACCGCGTTGACCCTGCGATCGCTACGCCGCATCCTGCTCTGGCCTGAGCGGCCACCCGCCAGGAGCACGCCCCGATGGCGGAACAGGGAGACGCGCCGGTCCCAGGAGCCGGTCGCCGACGGCGGTGGGGGTTCGACTCCCTCTCGGGGCACAGGGATGCCGGTGCGCAGGCACGGGCTACTTCCACTGGTAATGGGGTGTTGCCGGTTCGAATCCGGTCGCCCGGGAGACCGGGTGTAGCTCAACTCGGCAGAGCACCGTGTGCCCGAGCCGCTCTCGACCTCGGCATCCCGCTCACGTCCTGCCCGGTGCGCCGGCGACGGTTCCTTCGGCACCCAGCGGTTTCGACTCCGCGAAGCCCCGCGACATGGCCTGCGGGGCGACCGCCGCCAACACGACCTCGGGCAGGCACGACGTCACACCATCCGCAACGCCCGAGAGGGGGCACGCATGAGCAAGTACAACCGAGTCCTGGCGGTCCTCTCGGGCCGTCGTTCTCCCGTGAGCGGCAGCGGCCCGACCGGCCGCACTCACGAGGGCGCACCGGGCTGGGCGCGCGACGCGAAGAGCGAGCTGTTCCTGCTCGCCGTCACGAGCCTGGCAGGTGAGAGCAGCTTCTACGAGTCCGCTGCCGAGCGCGACGCGCGCGTCGCCCGGCTGGCCGGCCGCGTGGCCGTCGACGACGTCGAGTGGCTCACCAGGCTGGTGCGCTGGGTGCGCGACGAGGCGCACCTGCGCTCCGTCGCCGTGGTCATTGCGGCAGAGGGTGTCGCGGCGCGGCTGGCCGCCGGCGAGCACGGCGGCAACCGCGCGCTCGTCGGCGCGGCGCTGCGCCGTCCGGACGAGCCCGGTGAGCTGGTCGCGTACTGGTTCGCCCGGCACGGCCGCGCGCTGCCGAAGCCGGTGAAGCGCGGCACGGCCGACGCCGTCCGCTCGCTGTACAGCGAGCGGGCGCTGGCGAAGTACGACACCGACGCGGCCGCCGTCCGCTTCGGTGACGTGCTCGAGCTGACGCACCCGGCACCGGTCGCGCCGTGGCAGGGCGACCTGTTCGCGCACGCGATCAGCCGCCGGCACGCCCGGGCCGGTGAGCTGCCGGCGACGCTGCCCGTGCTGCGGGCCCGGGCGGAGCTGCTCGCCGTCCCGGCCGAGCAGCGCCGTGACGTGCTGCTCGCGGACGACGGTCTGGACCGGCTGCGCGCGGCCGGCATGACGTGGGAGTCGGTCGCGGGCTGGCTCGGTGGCCCGCTCGACGCCGCGGTGTGGGAGCGGCTGGTCGGCGTCATGGGCTACATGGCGCTGCTGCGCAACCTGCGCAACCTCGACCGGGCCGGCGTCAGCGACGTCGTCGCGGCGACCGTGTCGGCGACGCTGGCCGACCCGGAGCAGGTGGCGCGGTCCCGCCAGCTGCCGCTGCGGTTCCTCTCGGCGTACCGGGAGGCGCCGAGCCTGCGGTGGGCGCCGGCGCTCGAGGCGGCGCTCCAGCTGAGCCTGCGCAACGTCCCGGCGCTCGCCGGCCGCACGCTCGTGCTGGTCGACCGGTCCGTCAGCATGTTCGGCCCGCTGTCGGCGCGGTCGAAGGTGACTCGTGCCGACGCCGCTGCGCTGTTCGGCGCGGCGGTCGCGGCTCGTGCGCGGTCGGCGGACCTCGTCGAGTTCGGCACCTCCAGCCGTGAGATCCGTCCGCGACAGGCGGAGAGCCTGCTGCGGACGGTCGAGCGGTTCGGCCACCTCGGCGGCACCAACACGGCCGAGGCGGTGCGCCGGCACTACCGCGGCCACGACCGCGTCCTGATCGTCACCGATGAGCAGGCGTGGGCCGGCTGGCACGGCCAGGACCCGACGGCCGCGGTGCCGGCCGGCGTCCCGGTGTACACCTGGAACGTCGCCGGCTACCGGTACGGCCACGGCCCGTCGGGCACCGGCAACCGGCACACCTTCGGTGGCCTGTCCGACGGTGCGTTCGTCGCGGTGCCGCTCCTGGAGCGCGGCCGCGACGCCGGCTGGCCGTTCTGAGGCTCGCCGCCTCCCTCGCCTCGTGCGGGGGAGGCGGCGGGCTCAGGTGAGCTCGGGCACGTAGCGCGGGTAGCGCGCCTTGGCGTCGTCCACCGCGGCCAGGTCGATCTCCACCGTCGCGAACGGCTGCTCACGCGACGTCGTCGCCATCACCTCACCCTCGGGGTCGACGGCCCAGCCGAGCCCGCCGTGCTCCGGCTCGCCGGAGTTCGACGACAGCGACCACGCGCCGGCGACGACGGCGCACGTTCGCCCGCCGGCCAGCCACTTGTCGAGCGTCTCGACCGGTGTGACCCGCGGCGTCGCGACGACGTGGGCGCCGGCGCGCCCGAGTGCTCGGGCGTGCTCGAGGAACCACATCTCTGTGCACACGAGGACGCCGGCGCGCAGGCCGCCGACGTCGGTGACGGCGTAGCCGCCCTCGCCCCGGTCGTACCAGGACGCCTCCCAGAACCCGGGCTCGTCAGGCAGGTAGCTCTTGTCGTGCAGGCCGCGCACCGCGCCGCCGCGCTCGGCCGCGTACGCCTCGTTGCGCCGTCCGGCGGGACGCGTCACCGGGCGCGTGCCGATCACGGCCGCGGGCAGCTCGTGCAGCCGGCCCAGCCACTCGTCGTGCGCGCGTACCGCGGCGTCCCAGGCCGCCGCGTCGAAGACCCGCTCCGCCGCCAACCACGGAGCGAAGCCGAGCTCCGGCAGGACGACGAGGTCGCTGCGTTCCGCCTCGACGTGCGCGACGAGCTCGGTCCAGTCCTGCTCCAGCGCTCCGGCTGAGGTCCGGAGCTGGCACACGGTCGCGCGCATGCCCGACAGCCTGTCAGCTCAGCAGACGGGCGCGGCACACTGCGACGCGTGATGACCGTCGACCTGAACGCCGACGTCGGCGAGTCCTACGGTCGCTGGCAGCTGGGCAACGACCACGACCTGCTGCCGCTGCTCACCAGCGCCAACGTCGCCTGCGGCTTCCACGCCGGCGACCCGCTCACCCTGCGGCGAACCGTGCAGCGCGCGGTCGACGTCGGTGTCGTCGTCGGCGCGCAGGTCGGCTACCACGATCTGCTCGGCTTCGGCCGTCGCGCCGTCGACGTGCCGCCGGACGAGCTCGAGGCGGAGGTGCTCTACCAGCTCGGGGCGCTCGACGCGATGTGCCGAGCGGCCGGTACCTCAGTGCGCTACCTGAAACCGCACGGCGCGCTGTACCACCGAGCACTGGCCGACCCGGTCCAGGCCGGCGCCGTCGTGGCCGCCGTCGTCGCCTACGGCTCCGTTCTCGCCTTGGTGACAGGCGCCGGGGAACTGGCCGACGCCGCCCGCGCTGCCGGGCTGCGCGTCGTCCAGGAGGGCTTCGCCGACCGCGCCTACGGGCCGGACGGCCGCCTGGTGCCCCGGACGGAGCCGGGCGCGGTGCTGGACGACCCGGCTGCCGCCGCGGCCCAGGCCGTGCAGCTGGTGCGGAGCGGATCGGTGGAGACGCTCTGTCTGCACGGCGACTCCCCGCACGTGCTGCCGGTCGCCGCCGCTGTACGCGAGGCGCTGGCCGGGGCCGGGATCGCCGTCCGGCCGTTCATGGCGACCTGAGGTTCGGCTGCCGTGAGGCTCGTGCTGCCGTGCGGGGAATCCGCGGTGCTCGTGGAGGTCGGCTCGCTCCACGAGGTGCACGCCTTGCAGCGCGCCGTGCAGTCGACCGGTCTGGCGGTCGACGCGGTGCCCGGCTGGCGGACGCTGCTCGTCACCACCGATGGCCCGCTCGGGCGGCTGGTCGAGCTACTCGAGCAGCTGCAGGTCGAGGCGGAGGAGCCCGAGGAGCGCGCCGCGCATCTCCTCCCGGTCGTCTACGACGGACCTGACCTCGACGACGTCGCCCGCTCCTGCGGGCTCAGCCGCGACGAGGTCGTCCAGCTGCACGGCTCGACGATGTACACCGTCGCGTTCCTCGGCTTCTCGCGCGGCTTCCCCTACCTCGCCGGGCTGCCTGAGGCGCTGCACCTGCCGCGCCGGTCGTCGCCGCGGCCACGAGTGCCCGCGGGCAGCGTCGGCATCGCGCTCGACCAGTGCGGCATCTACCCCGTCGCGTCGCCCGGCGGCTGGCACCTGATCGGACGGACGACGTCGCCCCTGTTCGAGCCCGACCGCGATCCGCCGAGCCTGCTCTCGCCCGGCGACGCCGTCCGCTTCCACCGGGTGACCGCATGACGCTCGCAGTGGTCGCCGCCGGGCCGTTCACGACGGTGCAGGACCTCGGCCGGCGCGGCCGCATGCACCAGGGCGTGGCGCGGTCCGGTGCCGCCGACCGCGGGGCGCTGCGGCTGGCGAACCGGCTGGTCGGAAACGACGAGGCGACCGCCGGACTCGAGGTGCTCGCCGGGGGTCTCGTGCTGCGCGCGGAGGTGCCGCACGTCGTGGCCGTCACCGGTGCGGAGGTGGACGTCGGCGTCGGCGGTCGACGCGAGGCGCGAGGGGTCGCGCTGCGAATGGGCGTCGGCGACCACCTGCGGCTCGCTGCGGCGACAGCGGGCCTCCGCGCCTACGTCGCGGTGCGTGGCGGCATCGACGTGCCGCCCGTCCTCGGCAGCCGCTCGTACGACCAGCTCGGCGACCTCGGCCCGCGTCCGTCAGCCAGTCGGTACGGGGCCCGCGCGCGAGACGCAGGACCGCGGTCGACGGCAGCTGCTGGAGCGGCACCGGGTCGAAGCACGGAGACCGCACCGGAGCCACGCCGACCGGCAGCGCGTCGCCTGCGGCGAGCGGCCGCGGGCCCCGTACCGACTGGCTGACGGACGCGGGCCGGCGCGATCTCGTGAGCGCGACGTGGTCGGTGGAGACGACGAGTGACCGCACCGGCCTGCGGCTGACCGGTCCGCCGCTCGGGCGGCGTGACGGCGAGCTGCTCAGCGAGGGTCAGCTGCCCGGATCTGTCCAGGTGCCGACGTCCGGGCAGCCGATCCTGCTCGGCCCGGATGCCGGCGTGACCGGCGGCTATCCCGTCGTCGGAGTCGTCGTCGACCGCGATCTCGACGTCGTCGGCCAGCTCCCACCAGGGGCGGGCGTGCGGTTCCGCTGGGCGACGTGACGGCCCGGGCCTCGGGCGTGCAGAGCTCGCCGGTCCCTCGTCTCCCGCTTCGTTAGCGTGCGGACACGAGCGCAGGAGGAGCAGCCGTGCCCGCCACCGAACCGCCGCAGACCGCCGACGTCGTCGTCGTCGGTGGTGGCATGGCCGGTGTCTCCGTCGCCTACGAGCTGGCGGAGCGGTGCAGCGTCGTGCTGCTCGAGGCCGAGACCGACATGCCGGTGCACACCACCGGCCGCTCGGCTGCCTTCTACCTGCCGGCGTACGGCAACGACGTCGTGCGCGGCCTGACCGCCGCCAGCCTGGAGACCTTCCGGACGCTGCCCGAGCGGGTCGGCGCGCCGCCCCTGCTGGAACCCCGATCGGTGCTGTACGTCGCCGACGACGACGCAGCGCCGCACCGCGCGCACCACCTGGCCACCGAGACGGTCGAGCCGATCTCCGTCGACGGCGCCTGCGCCGAGTTCCCGCTGCTGCGACGCGAGGCGGTGACCGCCGCGGCGATCGACGTCAGCGGCAGCGACATCGACGTGCTGGGGCTCCACCAGGGATACGTGCGCGGCGGCCGGGAGCGGGGCGTGGTCGTGCTGCGAGGCGCCCGCGCCACGGGCCTGCGCCGCACGAGCACCAGCTGGGAGGTGCAGACGTCGACGGTCACCGTGTCGGCGGCGCACGTCGTGAACGCCGCGGGCGCCTGGTGCGACGAGGTGGCTGCGCTCGCGGGCGTGCCGCAGCTGGGCCTGCGACCGCTGCGCCGGAGCATCTTCGTCAGCCCGGTCGACGCGCCCTCGGGGTTCCTGCGCTGGCCCCTGCTCGTCGACGCCGCCGAGCGCTGGTACGCCAAGCCCGAGGGAGACGCCCTGCTCGCCTCACCGGCGGAGGAGGTGCCGCACCCACCGGGCAGCCCGCAGCCCGACATGCTGCTCATCGCCGAGGCGATGGACCGGATCCGCGCGATGACGACGCTGCCGCTGCGCACGGTCCGGACGCAGTGGGCCGGCCTGCGCACGTTCGCGCCCGACCGCACGCCGGTCGTCGGCGAGTCCGAGCCCGGCAGCGGCTTCTGGTGGGTGGCCGGCCAGGGCGGCTACGGCATCCAGCTCGCGCCGGCGCTCGCCGTCGAGCTCGCCGGTCAGCTGCTCGACGGGCGCCCCGGGCCGTTCGCGGGGGCACTCTCGCCGGCCAGGTTCGCCGGCACGGCCGACTTCCTGTCCCGCAGCAACATCATCGAGGCCGGATGATGTTGCTGCGGGACAGGAAGTGCTCGGCCTCGAGCCGTGGCTACGTCAGCTCCTCCAGCGCCGCCCCGAGCGCGGACAGGTCGATCGCCCGCCGCGGCACGTCCGGCGCCGACTCCAGCACCTGCCGCACCACCTCGAGCGCGGTGAGGATGTGCCGGCCGACCAGGTGCGCGGGCCGCTCGGCGTCGACCGAGACGAGGATGCCGCGCTCCTCGTACCAGTCGAGGATGGGGTGCGTCACCTCGTAGTACAGCGCCAGCCGGCGCCGGATGACGTCCTCGGTGTCGTCGCTGCGGCCGGACACGGCGGCCCGGGCCAGCAGCCGGCGGACCAGCTCGTCGTCGCTGACCTTCAGGTGCAGGGCGACGTCGGCCGTGGTGTCGCGCTCGCGAGCCAGCTCGTAGAGCGCGCGGGCCTGGGCGAGCGTGCGCGGGATGCCGTCGAGCACCCAGCCGTCGGCCTCCAGGTCGTCGAACCGCTCGCGCACCATCTGCAGCACGACGTCGTCGGGCACCAGCTCGCCGCGGTCGAGGTGGCCGCGCACCTGCTCGCCCAGCGGCGTGCCGCGCGCGACGTGGTCGCGCAGCAGGTCACCGGTCGCGATGTGCGGCACGCCGAAGTGCGAGGCGATGACGACGCCCTGCGTGCCCTTGCCCGCGCCGGGCGGCGCCACCAGGAGGACCCTCATGCGCGAGCAGTCTCCTGCCTGACGGCCGCGTTGGGAAGTGCCGACGGGCGCGAGCGCCGGTCAGACGCCGACAGCGCTGAACCCGCCGTCGACGTACACGACCGTGCCGGTCGTCGCCGGGAACCAGTCCGACAGCAGCGCGACGCACGACTTCGCGACCGGCTCCGGGTCGCGCACGTCCCAGCCGAGCGGCGC
Source organism: Mycobacteriales bacterium (assembly GCA_035554015.1). GTDB lineage: Bacteria > Actinomycetota > Actinomycetes > Mycobacteriales > SCTD01 > DATLGD01. Next base: position 10,413 of record DATMJH010000091.1, on the reverse strand, counting down.
GCGCGTGCCCCACGCCTCCTCGAACTGCGCGAAGCCGGGGATGCTCTTGGCCGCCATCGTGCGCACCGGCCCGGCGGCCACCAGGTTGGCCCGCACGCCGTGCGGCCCGAGGTCGCGCGCGAGGTAGCGGTTGGCCGACTCGAGCCCGGCCTTCGCCACGCCCATCCAGTCGTAGGCGGGCCAGGCGACGCGGGCGTCGAAGTCGAGCCCGACGTACGACGAGCCGGAGGTGAGCAGCGGCAGACACGCCCGGGCCAGCGCCGGGTAGCTCCACGTCGACACCTGCACCGCGGTGCCGACGTCCTCCCACGACGTGTCGAGCACCCCGTTGCCGAGCGCCGCCGGCGGCGCGAAGCCGATCGCGTGCAGCGCGCCGTCGAGCCCGTCGACGTGCTCGAGCAGCCGCTTCGACAGCAGCGACAGGTCCTCCTCGCTGGTGACGTCGAGCTCGACGACGGGCGGCTCGCCGGGCAGCCGCCGGGCGATGCGCCGGGTGAGCGACAGCGACCGGCCGAAGCCGGTGAGCACGACCTCGGCGCCCTGGTCGATCGCCGTGCGCGCCACCGAGAAGGCGATCGACTGCTCGGTGAGCACGCCGGTGACGAGGATGCGCTTGCCCGCGAGCAGGCCGGTCATGTGGTGCCTCCGGTGAGGTGGTCGGCGAGCAGGTCCTGCGCCTGCCGGCCGGCGGTCCAGAACACGCCGCCGGGCGGCAGCACGTGCAGCGCCGCACGGGGCAGCGCGCCGGCGAGGGATCGGGCGACGTCCAGGCGGTGCAGCGGGTCGCCCTCCTGGGCCAGCACGAGTGCCGGCGCGACGACGCGGCTCAGCGCGGCGAGCGAGTGCACCGGCCGGTCGGCACCCAGCGGCTGCGGCGACGGTCGCTCGACGAGCTGCTGGGCCCGGCGCCGCACCAGCACCTCGATGCCGCGTCGCGCGCGCACGTCCCGCGGCACCTCCGCGAGCAGCGTGGCGGTCACGGCGTCGACGTCGCGCCGGTCGATCGCCGCGCCGAGCCGGCGCAGCCGCTCCGTCGCACCGTCGGACCGCACGTCGTCGACGGCGGCGGGCAGCACGAACGCCAGCCGGGAGAAGCGGCCGGGCTCCTCGGCGAGCACCCGCAGCAGCGCGCCGGCGCCGAGCGAGAGCCCGACCGCCTGGGTGGCGCCGGTGTCGTCCGCGACGGCCCGCACGTCGTCGGCGAGCACGTCGTAGTCCCAGCCGCCGGGGAGGTCGGCGCTGCGGCCGTGGCCGCGGAACTCCAGCAGCACCCGGGTGCCGCCGACGCGGGCGGCGAGCGGCCGGGTCTCGGCGACCGAGCCGCCGATGCCGTGCGCGAACAGCGTGACCGGGCCCCCGCTGCCGAGCACGGTGGTGTGCACGCCGGCGACGTCACCGGTGCGGACGGCGTCGGTGAGGACGGTCATCAGTGCCCCATCCCGAGGCCGCCGTCGACCGGCACGACGGCGCCGGTCACGTACGACGCGGCGTCGGAGGCGAGGAACGCCAGGACCGCAGCGATCTCGTCGGCCGACGCCGTGCGGCCCAGCGGCGTCGTCGCCACGACGTCGGCGCGCCGAGCGTCCGGCAGCGACGCGGTCATGTCCGTGTCGACGAACCCGGGCGCGACGACGTTGCTGGTGATGCCGCGCGGTCCGAGCTCGCGGGCGAGCGACCGGGCCAGCCCGACCAGGCCTGCCTTGCTCGCGGCGTAGTTGGCCTGGCCGGCGCTGCCGGACAGCCCGACCACCGAGGAGACGAACAGCAGTCGGCCCCAGCGCGCGCGCAGCATCGAGCGCGACGCCCGCTTGGCCACCCGGTAGGACGCCGTGAGGTTGGTGTCGACGACGCTGGTGAACTGCTCCTCCGACATCCGCAGCAGCAGCGCGTCGTCCGTCACGCCGGCGTTGGCCACGAGCACCTCGACCGGGCCGTGCAGCGCCTCGACCTCCGCGAACGCGTCGTCCACCTGCGCGCCGTCGCGGACGTCGCACTTCACCGCGACGACGTCGCCGGGCACGTCGCCGGAGCGCGTGGTCACGGCGACGCGGTGCCCGGCCGCGGTCAGCGCCCGGGCCGTCGCCAGCCCGATGCCGCGGTTGCCGCCGGTGACCAGCACCGACCGGGCGGTCACAGCGGCCCGTTCCGGCGGTCGCCACGCGCACCCGGCACCTCGGCCAGCGCCTGCAGCAGCGCCGACCGCGTCTCGCCCGGCGCGATGACCCGGTCGACGCTGCCCTGCGCCACGGCGCGAGCGAGGCCGCCGGTCTGCGCCTCGTGCTCGGCGGCCAGCTCGGCCAGCAGCGCCGCGCGCTCGGCACCGCTCACGGCGGCGAGCCGCCGCCGGTGCAGGATCTCGACCGCGGCCTGGGCGCCCATGACGTCGACCTGCGCCGACGGCCAGGCGAACACCCGGTCCGCGCCGAGGCCCTTGGACCCCATCGCGATGAACGCGCCGCCGTAGGCCTTGCGCAGCACCACGGTCAGCCGCGGCACCCGGGCGGCGGCGTAGGCGTGCAGCAGCTTCGCGCCGCGCCGGACGACACCGCCCTCCTCCTGCGTGAGGCCGGGCAGGTACCCCGGCACGTCGACGAAGAACAGCAGCGGGATGCCGGCGGTGTCGCACCACTGCACGAACCGGCCGGTCTTGTCGCCGCTGTCGGCGTCGAGGCAGCCGGCCAGGTGCTGCGGGTTGTTCGCGACCACGCCCACGGTGCGGCCGCCGAGGCGGCCGAGCGCGGTGACGGCGTTCGGCGCCCAGTCCGGGTGCAGCTCGAGCAGGGTGCCGGCGTCGAGCACGCAGCGCAGCACCGAGCGCATGTCGTAGGGCTTGCGCAGGTCCTGCGGCACGAGCGGCGACGGGTCCGGCCGGCGCGGCGCGGACAGGTCGAGCAGCTGCGGCGCGGCCAGCAGCCGCACCAGCTCTCGCGTCCGGTCGAGCGCTTCGGCGTCGGTGTCGGCGACGACGTGCACCACGCCGCTCTTGCGGGTGTGCAGCTCGGCGCCGCCCAGCCGATCGGCGTCGACGTCCTCGCCGGTGACCTTGCGGACGACGTCCGGCCCGGTGACGAACACGCGCCCGGACGGGCCGAGCACGATGAGGTCGGTCAGCGCCGGACCGTAGGCGGCGCCGCCGGCGGCCGGACCGAGCACGACGGACAGCTGCAGCACCTGCCCGCTGGCGCGGGTCTGCGCGGCGAACACGCGCGCGACGCCGTCGAGCGCGGCGACGCCCTCGCGAAGCCGCGCGCCGCCCGAGTGCCACAGCCCGATGACCGGCACGCCGCGGGCGACCGCCCGGTCGGTCGCAGCGACGATCGCGCCGCAGCTCTCGATGCCGAGCGAGCCGCCCTGCACCGTCGGGTCGGTTGCGAAGGCGACCACGTCCAGCCCGTCGACGAGCCCGTCGACGACGAGCGCGCCGTCGACGTCGGTCACGACCGTCCAGTCGTCGAGCAGCGCGTCGAGCCGCAGCAGGTGCGGCCGGGTGTCGAGCTCCGGTGCCAGCGCGGTCATCGGGTCAGCACCAGTGACACGTCGTGCCCGCCGAAGCCGAACGACGTCGACAGCGCGACGTCGTGCCGCACCTCGCGAGGCACGACCCGCACGGCGTCGACGTCGGCCTCGTCGTCGGGGTCGTCGAGGTTGCGCACCGGCGGCACGACGCCGTCGCGCAGCGCCACCACCGTGGCCACCGCCTCGACCGCGCCGGCGGCACCCAGCAGGTGGCCGGTGCACGACTTCGTCGCCGTCACGGCCGGGCGGTGCGCGCCCAGCGCGAGCGCCAGCGCCCGCGCCTCGGCGACGTCGCCGAGCGGCGTCGACGTGGCGTGCGCGTTGACGTGCCCGACGTCGCCGGCGGACACGCCCGCGTCACGCAGCGCCAGCGTGATGCTGCGCGCGGCGCCCGTCCCTGCCGGGTCCGGCGCGGTCACGTGGTGCGCGTCGGAGGTGACGCCGGCGCCGGCGAGCCGCGCGTGCACGCGGGCGCCGCGGGCGCGGGCGTGCTCCTCGGTCTCCAGCACGACGATGCCGGCGCCCTCGCCGAGCACGAAGCCGTCGCGCGCCTTGTCGTAGGGGCGGCTCGCCGCCGCCGGCTCGTCGTTGCGGGTCGACAGCGCGCGCATCTGCGCGAAGCCCGCCATCGGGAGGGGGTGCACGCAGGCCTCGGCGCCACCGGCGACCACGACGTCGGCCCGGCCGCTGCGCAGCACGTCGAGCGCGACGGCGAGCGCCTCGGCGCCCGACGCGCACGCGCTCACCGGGCACTGCACGCCGGCCCGCGCGCCGAGCTCGAGCCCGACGGTCGCGGCCGGCCCGTTCGGCATGAGCATCGGGACCAGGTGCGGCGAGACCCGCCGGGGGCCCTTCTCGCCCAGCACGTCGTACTGCGCGAGCAGGGTCAGCGCGCCGCCGATGCCGGAGCCGACGACCACGGCCAGCCGCTCGGGGTCGACCTCCGGCGAGCCGGCGTCGGCCCAGGCCTCTCGCGCGGCGAGCAGCGCGAGCTGCTGCACGCGGTCGAGCGTGCGGGCCTCGACGCGGTCGAGCCGGCCGTCGACGTCGCACCGGGCGGCGAGCCGGGCGGGCAGCGCCGCGAACTCCTCGCCCTCGAGCAGGGTCACGCCGGAGCGGCCCTCGAGCAGGCCGCGAGTGAGCGCGGCGACGTCGGCCCCGAGCGGCGTGACGGCGCCGAGGCCGGTGACGGCGGCCGTCACGCAGCCGTCCCGGCGTCGGCGATGTAGGCGACGGCGTCGCCGACGGTGCGGAGCCGCTCGAGCTCCTCGTCGGGGATGGTCACGCCGAAGCGCTCCTCGCAGGCGACGACGACCTCGACCATCGTCAGGCTGTCGACGTCGAGGTCGTTGAGGAACGACGCCGAGGGCACGACGGCGTCGCGCGGGGTGCCGGCGACCTCCTCGAGCACGTCGGCGATGCCGGTGAGCAGGTCGGGGTGGGTGGTCACGGTCATGGGACTCTCCTGGGGTGAGGGGACGTTCGAAAGTGGCTGTGGTGCAGGGGTTCTCAGGGACAGCGGACGACCTGGGCCGCGGCTGTGAGACCGGCGCCGAAGCCGGCGAGGAGCACCAGCTCGCCGCGCCGCACGGCGCCGAGCTCGACCAGGCGGGCGAGCGCCAGCGGCACCGAGGCCGCGCTGGTGTTGCCGCTGTCCACGACGTCGCGCGCGACGACGACGGACTCGGGCAGGGCGAGCGACCGCACCACCGACTCGGTGATGCGCAGGTTGGCCTGGTGCGGCACGAAGGCCGCGAGGTCCTCGATCGCGACGCCTGCTGCGGCGCACGCCCGTCGGCACAGGTCCGGCACCGAGGTGGTGGCCCAGCGGTAGACCGCGCGGCCCTCCATCCTGACCACCGGGGGGTGCCCCTCGGTGCGCAGCACGCCGGCGCCGTCGCCGTCGCTCGACCAGACCGCCGGGAAGATCCCCGGCTCGTCCGCCCGGCTGACGACGGCCGCGCCGGCGCCGTCGCCGAACAGGAACGCGGTGCCGCGGTCGTAGGGGTCGACGATGTCGGAGAAGCGCTCCGAGCCGACGACCAGCACGTGCCGGGCCGACCCGCCGCGCACGGCGTCGGCCGCGAACGACAGGCCGTAGGTGAAGCCGGCGCAGGCTGCGCCGAGGTCGACCGCACCTGCTGAGCGCGCGCCGGTCAGCGCCGCGACGCGCGCCGAGGCTCCCGGAACCGGCTGGGTCAGCGTGCAGGTCGCCACGAGCACCAGCCCGACGTCGGCGGCGTCGACACCGGCCGCGGCCAGCGCCTTGGCGCCGGCGGACGCGGCCATCTCGACGACGGTCTCGTCGGCGGCAGCGACGCCACGCGTGACGATGCCGCTGCGGGCGCGGATCCACTCGTCGCTCGACGCGGTGCGCTCCGCGACGGCGGTGTTGTCCTCCCGGTGGGCGGGCCGGTGCGCGCCGAGCCCGGTGAGCGCCGCGGCGGTCATCCGACCGCCGCGGGCTCGGCCGCGAGGTCGCGCGCCGCGGGCAGGTCTGCGGGCGTCCGCACGGCGACGACCGCGACGTCGGGCAGCGCGCGGCGGACGATGCCGGCGAGGGTGCCGCCGGGGGCCAGCTCGACGACCGCCGTGACGCCGAGCGCCGACAGCCGCTCGACGCACCGGTCGAAGCGCACCGGCCAGGTGAGCTGGGTGACGAGCCGGTCGGCCAGCTCGCGGCCGCCGGTGAGGGCCGCGCCGTCGGCGTTGGCGACGACCGGGCAGCCGGCGTCCTGAACGGGCAGCGCGGCGACGAGCGACTGCATGCGGCCGACGGCGGGCAGCATCGCCGCGGTGTGGAAGCCGCCGGCGACCTCCAGCGGGCGCACCCGGGCGCTGGCCGGCGGGGTCGCGGCCAGCGCCGCGAGACCCTCGACCGGCCCGCCGAGCACCACCTGTCCGGGGCCGTTGACGGTGGCGACCTGCAGCCCGTGCCGCGTGGCGGCGGCGAAGATCTCGTCGCGGTCGCCCCCGAGCACGGCGGACATGCCGGTGGGGCGCAGCGCCGCGGCCCGCGCCATCGCGCGGCCGCGCTCGGCGGCCAGCCGGACGGCGTCGGACTCCTCGAGCACGCCGGCCACGGCCAGCGCGGCCAGCTCACCGACGCTGTGCCCGCAGACGACGTCGGGCCGGCCGTCCAGCACGGCCGAGGCGCTCAGCAGCGCCGCGGCGGTGAGCAGCGGCTGCGCCACGGCTGTGTCGCGCACCTCGTCGGCACCGGCGGTGGTGCCGAGGCGGAGCAGGTCGAGGCCGGTGGCGCGCGACCACGCGTCGACGCGCTCAGGGGCGCCGGGCACGGCGAGCCACGGCGCGAGGACACCGGGGGACTGGGCACCCTGACCGGGCGCGAGGACGGCGAGCACGACGACGAATCTGCCCGCTGCGGCGGGATCGCGCCGCAGCGGACTCGCACCACCTTCACGGCCGGTTCTTGTCAGTAACCTCCAACCCATCCACGCGCCCGAGCACGACGGCGAGCCGCACGACGTGCGCGTCGCGCGGTGTGAGCAGGTCGTAGGACACCATCTCCGCGATGCGCTTGAGCCTGTAGCGCACCGTGTTCGGGTGCACGAAGAGCGTGCGAGCGGTGCCCTCGACGCTGCCGCCGCCGTCGAGGAAGGCCGCCGCCGTCTCGAGCAGGTCGCCGCCGGCGTCGACGAGCGGTTTGTGAATCTCCTCCAGCAGACGCCGTCGGGCCGACTCGTCGCCGAGCACCACCCGCTCGGCCAGCAGCTGGCGGCTGCTCACCGGCCTCGGCGCGTCCGGCCAGGCCGGTGCCGCCGCGAGCCCCGCCAGCGCCTCCTGGACGCACGCCACGGCCGCGCCCAGGTCGGGCGCGAACGGCCCGACGACGACCGGCCCCGGCGGCAGCTCAGCCGCCACCCGAGCCACGAAGCGGTCCGGGTCGTCGTCGCCGCTCAGCACGACGAGCAGGCCGCCGTGCGCCTCACCGCTGAGCAGCGACAGGCCGTGGTAGCGCGCGTGCGCCCGCAGCAGCTCCGCGGAGGTGTCCCCCGGCCCGGGCGCGCGGGACGCCAGCGCGGTGACCCAGCGGCCGGTGACCCAGCCGAGCGAGGTCGCCCGCGAGCGGGTCAGCTCGCCGACCTGGCCGCGCACCAGCGCCTCGACGACGCCCGCCTCGACCCGCGCGTCCCACGCGCCCCGCGCCTCCGCCGCGGTGGCGTACACCTCGGCTGCCGCGAACGCGATCTCGCGCGAGTAGCGCAGCACCTGCTCGCCGAGCAGCCCGCCCTCGCCCGGCGCCGCGAGCCGTGGCGCCTCCTCCTCCAGCACGGCGACGACCACGCGGATCAGCTGCACCGTCTGCTTGAGCGACACCGACCGGGCGAGCTCGCGCGGCGCCGCCGCGAAGACCTCCGGAGCCGGCGAGGCGTCGCCGCCCTCCTTCAGCCAGGTCGTGAAGGCCGCGAGCCCGGCCTGCACCACGAGCCCGACGTCGGCGCGGTGCTGGGCGGGCAGGGCGGCGAACCACGGCAGCTGCTCCATCCGCTGCACGGCCGAGCGTGACAGCCGGCCGCTGGCGCTCTGGACGCGCCGCCACGTCGAGGTCGCCACGGCGCCATCCTGCGTGCCGCGGGCCCCCGACCACAAGCGGCCCGCACCGGATGGTCCGGAGCCTCGACGGAACGGCCGCGCGGCATTGCCGAGGCACCTACCGTGGTGCGGGATGCGCACCCCGTCCCTCGTCGCCGCGGTGAACGCCGGCGTCCTCGTCGTCGGCGTGCTCGCGGCTGCCACCGTGCCGGCCGACGGCGTGCCGGCGCGGCCCTCGGTCGCGGACGCAGCCGGAGCCGAGCAGGGTGTGGCGGAGCCCGGTCGGCCGGCGCCGCTCCCGACGACGCCCCCTCCGCCGGTCGAGCCGGCCGGTCCGGCCGGTCCGGCCGGTCCGGCCGGTCCGGCCGAGCAGGCGCAGCCGGCACCGCAGGCCGCGTCGACGCAGACGACGCAGCCCCCGCCGCCGACGGGCAGCCGGCCGCCGCGCCCGCGCACGGTCACCAGGACCGGCTGGGCGCCGTACGCGACGGCGGGCCCGGTGGTGCTGCACTACCCGGGCGACGTCGTCGAGGTCGTCGGGCTGCACCAGTCCGGGCACGACGGGGCGGTGCCGCAGTCGCCGGTCGGGGGCCCGGTGCGGGCCGGCCGGCTCGAGGACAGGGGGCGCGACACGCACCCGCAGGGCGCGGCCGACGTCGTCGTCGACCCGGCGCAGGAGGTGCGCTCGCCCGTCACCGGCACGGTGCTGCGGGCCGGCAGCTACACGCTGTACTGCGACCACACCGACCACTACCTCGTCGTCGAGCCCGACGCGCGCCCCGGCTGGGAGGTCAAGGTCCTGCACTTCGAGGGCCTGGCCGTCGCGACGGGCGACCGGGTCCAGGCCGGTGTCACCGTCGTCGGCCGCGGCGCCCGAACGCTCCCCTTCCGGTCGCAGGTCGACGACCACACCGGTGAGCCCGCCTGGCCGCACCTCCACATCGAGGTCGTCGACCCCGCCGTGCCCGACCGGCCGTCCGGCGGCAGCTGCGACTGAGCGGCGGCGAGGACTCGACTGGACCGAGCACGTCAAGATCTTCTGCAGTTCCGACACACCCTGACGTGTCGGAACTGCAGAAGATCTCGCTGGCCCGTCGCCCTCGAGACCGACCGGGCAGCTCAGCCGGCGGGCACCGCCACGCAGCCCAGCGCCGTCGCCCGCTCGCCCGCCGCGCCGCGCGCCTCCACGCACACCTGCGCCGGCCCGGCGACGGGCACCTCGACCGCGAACCGCGCGTCGGCGTCGGCGGTCAGGCGGTAGGTCACGGCGCCGTCGACCCGCACCCACACCGGCGGTGGCGCGGCGGCGTCCGGATCGTCGGCGCGACCGCCCAGCCGCAGCACGCCGCCGACCAGCTCGGCCGCCTCCAGCGCACCGGTCGGGGGCAGCCCGGTCAGCGGCGCCCGGAGCAGCCCGGTTCGCTGCTTGACGGCGAGCACCCTTCGGGCGGACGCGACGGCGGCTGCCCGCGGGTACCGGCCCTGGTCGAGGGCGGCGTGCACGGTGGCGACCGCGCCCAGCGGGTCGACGCAGCTCATCGCCCAGTCGGCCCCGGCCTGCAGGGCCCGCAACGCCGCCTGCGGCGGGGTGAGCCCGACGGCGCTCGACGACGCGGCCATCGACACGCTGTCGGTGAGCACCACCGCGCCCGGACCGGCGCGCTGTCGCAGCACGCGCATGGCGTTGGGGCTGAGCGTCGCGGGCAGCCCCGGCTCCGTCAGGTGCGGGCTGCGCAGGTGGCCCACCATGACGACACCGGCCCCCGTGCGCAGGACCGCGTCGAACGGGAGCAGATCGCGTCCGGCGAGCACGTCGACCGGCGGCACGGTGGGGGCGCTGTCGTGGGAGTCGCCCGCCCCGCCGTGGCCCGGCCAGTGCTTGACGGCCGGGACGACACCGGCGCGGAGCAGCCCGCGGGCCCACGCCGCCGCGGCGCCGGCCGCCCGGTGGGGGTCGGCGGAGAAGCCGCGCCCGGTCGCCGCCACGTAGCCGCCGGGAGCGGCGAGGTCGGCGACGGGCGACAGCGCCATCTGCACGCCGAGCGCCCGCATCCGCGCGCCGTAGGCATGCGCGGTCTGCTCGATGCGCGCGTCGGGCCAGGTGCCCATGACCGCCGCCGACGGCAGCGGCCCGAGCAGCGCTTGCAGCCGCTGCACGCGGCCGCCCTCCTCGTCGCTGGCGATCATCGGTGCGATCCCGTGCGGGCCGGACCGGCGCACCGCCGTCAGTGACGCGGTGAGCCCGGCGGCATCCGTCGGCCGGCCCATGACGACGACGCCGCCGACCCCGGCTGAGGCGTGCGCCGCCGCCGTCGGCAGGTCGGCTGCCTGCACGCACGA
>DATMJH010000090.1:0-3034 GCA_035554015.1 Mycobacteriales bacterium | reverse complement strand
GGAGTCGGTGCGGAGATGAGCGGCAACCTGACCCTCGCCCTGGTCATCGGGGCGCTGTACACGATGGGCACCTACCTGCTGCTGCAGCAGCAGCAGGTTCGCGCCGTGCCCGAGCAGCGCCAGGCCGATGACGATGTGGGTCAGCGTGCGCTGCAGCAGCAGGTAGGTGCCCATCGTGTACAGCGCCCCGATGACCAGGGCGAGGGTCAGGTTGCCGCTCATCTCCGCACCGACTCCCCTCGCTCCGCCTCCGCGCCGAGGGTGCGCAGCAGCCCGAGCACCAGGCCGACGACGACGAGGAAGACGCCGGCGTCGAAGGCCAGCGCGCTCACCGCCTTGACCGTGCCCAGCAGCGGCACGTCGAGCTCGACGTAGGCGCTCTCGAGGAACTGCAGGCCGAGCACCGACGCCGCGACGCCCGTCAGCGTGGCGAGCAGCAGGCCGGTCGCGAGCGGCAGGCGCGGGTCGACCGGCACCGCGGCGCGCAGCTCGGCCCGGCCGCCCGCGACGTAGCGGAGGATGAACGCCGCACCGCTCACCAGGCCGCCCACGAACCCGCCGCCCGGCTGGTTGTGGCCGGCGAACAGCAGGTACACGCCGAAGACGAGCACCGTGTGGAACGCCAGCGCGACGACCGTCTCGAGCACCACCGACCTGCGCACCTCGCCCTGCCCGGTCACGACCGGCTCCTGGGCGCCTCGGTGGCGAGCAGCTCGTCACCCTTCGGTAGCCCGGCGCGCCGCCGGCCGGCGAGCACGAGCGTCGCGACCCCCATCGCGGCGACGACGAGCACGGTGATCTCGCCGAGCGTGTCGAAGCCGCGGAAGTCGACGAGGATGACGTTGACGACGTTGCGGCCGCCCGCCTCGGGCAGCGCCTGGTCGAGGTAGGCCTGCGACGCCGGCTCGCCGGTGCGGGCCTGCGTGCTCACCAGCACCGCGGCGGTGACGAACCCGCCGACGGCGACGGACACCGCGATCCGCACGCCCTGGCTGAGCCGCAGCCGCCGGCGCTCGAACGTCGACGGCAGCCGGCGCAGCACGAAGACGAACAGCACCAGCGTCAGCGTCTCAACGAGGAACTGCGTCAGCGCGAGGTCGGGACCGCCCTGCAGCACGAACAGCACGGCGACGCCGTAGCCGACGGCGCCCAGGTACAGCACCGCGGTGAACCGCCGGTGCGCGCGCGCCGTCGCGACGGCAGCCACCATGATGGCGACGCCCACGACCAGCTGCAGCGGCGTGTCCCAGCCGCGCAGGTCACCGGAGACCGACGTCCGCGCGACCAGCGCGGCGCCGGGCAGCACCACGAGCGTGAGCAGGATCGTGCCGAGGTAGACGGGCAGCGACCCGGTCTGCACCGCGGCGGTGCTGCGCAGCGCCGCGCGGTCGACACCGCGCAGCGTCCGGTCGTACGCCCGGTCGGCGTCGACGCGGCCGAGCGCCCGGTGCGCCCGCCGCTGGAGGTCGCGCACCCGCTCGCGGCCCAGGTACAGCAAGCCGGCCGCGCCGAGCGTCATCGCCGACAGCAGCAGCGCCGCGTTGACGCCGTGCCACAGCGCGAGGTGGTACGGCTCCGGCTCGTCGGCGTAGGAGGCCGCGTACTGCTGCACCAGGGGGTCGGCCAGCCCGGGCACCAGGCCGAGCAGCACCGTGCCCTGCGCGAGGAGCACCACCGGCGCGAGGAACAGAGCCGTCGGCCGGTGCGCCGGCGTGAGCTCGCAGCCGGGCTTGGTCGCGAACGCGCCCCACACGAAGCGCGCGCTGTACGCGCCGGTGAGCACCGAGCCGACGAACAGGCCGGCCAGCGTCGCGCGGTCCCAGCCGTCGCCGTGCAGGAACGCCTCGTACGCCGCCTCTTTCGCGATGAACCCGAACAGCGGCGGGACGGCCGCCATCGACGCCGCGGCGATCGTGGCCGAGACGGCGAGCACCGGCATGCGCCGGCCCAGGCCCGACAGGACCCGGACGTCCCGGGTGCCGGTCTCGTGGTCGATGACGCCGACGGTGAGGAACAGGCACGCCTTGAACAGCCCGTGCGCGAGCAGCACCGCGGCGCCGGCCAGCGCCGCCTCGCGCGTGCCCGCGCCGACGAGCACGAACAGGAAGCCGAGCTGGCTGACCGTGCCGAACGCGAGCAGCCGCTTCAGGTCGGTCTGCCGCAGCGCGCGCCAGCCGCCCACCACCATCGTCAGCAGCCCGACGACGACGACCAGCGGGCGCCACACGCCGACCGAGGCGAACGCGGGCGCGAGCCGGGCCACCAGGTAGACGCCGGCCTTCACCATCGCCGCCGCGTGCAGGTAGGCCGACACCGGCGTGGGCGCCGCCATCGCCGCCGGCAGCCAGGGGTGGAACGGCACCTGGGCGCTCTTGGTGAACGCACCGAGGAGCACCAGCACGAGCGCGACCGCGGTGGTCGTGCCGCGCGGCGGCTCGGCGAGCATCGCCGACAGCGAGGTGGTGCCCGCCTCGAGCGAGAGCAGGAGCAGCCCCAGCAGCATCACCAGGCCGCCGAACGTCGTCACCAGCAGCGCCTGCACGGCCGCGCGGCGGCTCTCCTCCTCCTCGTCGCTGTAACCGATGAGCAGGAACGACGTGACGCTCGTCAGCTCCCAGAACACGTACAGCAGCAGCACGTCGTCGGCCAGGACGAGGCCCAGCATGGCGCCGGCGAAGCCGGTGAGGACGGCGGCGAACCGGCCGACGCCGGGGTCGGAGGCCGAGAAGTACTGCGTGCAGTAGAGGAACACCAGCGTGCCGACGCCGGCCACCAGCGCCACCATGAGCAGCCCGAGCGCGTCGAGCCGCAGGTCGAGCGTGAGGTCGAGCCCGGGCACCCACGCCGTGGTGCTGCGGACGTCGTCCCCGTCGACGACGCCGGCGGCGCGGGTGGCGGCCCAGACCGCCGTCGCGAGCGGCGCCAGCCCGACGACGTAGAACACCCGCCGGCCCAGCCGGCGGCCGAGCAGCGGCGCGGCGACCGCGAGACCCAGGTGCAGCGCGAGCAGGACGAGCACGCGGCCTCCGGGTCG
>DATMJH010000089.1:0-9058 GCA_035554015.1 Mycobacteriales bacterium | reverse complement strand
CGTGCACATGGGCGTCGACATCTCCGACGCCAACGGCTTCATCCGCAACCGCGGGCTGCGCATCCTCGGCGGCGGGCGCACGCTCGAGCTGCCGTGGCCCGAGCTCGCCACCTACCCCGACTTCGGGCTCGTGCGCCCGCGCAAGGACTTCGACGAGCTGCTCGCCCGGCAGGCGCAGAAGGCCGGCACGCGGCTGCAGGAGCTCACCACCGTCACCGGTCCCGTGCTCGACGCCGCGGGGCGAGTCGTCGGCGTCGCGGCGAGGGTCGGACCGGAGAAGGTCGAGAGGACCTACCGCGCCCCCGTGGTCATCGCCGCCGACGGCGTGAGCGCCCGGCTCGCGCTGACCCTGGGCATCGCCAAGCGCGAGGACCGGCCGATGGGCGTGGCGGTCCGCCGCTACTACGAGAGCCCCCGGCACGACGACGACATGCTCGAGTCATGGCTCGAGCTGCGCGACGACGCCGGCAACCTGCTGCCCGGCTACGGCTGGGTGTTCGGCGTCGGCGACGGCACGAGCAACGTCGGCCTCGGCATCCTCAACACCACCAAGGCCTGGCAGGACACCGACTACAAGAAGCTGCTCGCGCAGTGGACCGGCGGCATGCCCGAGCAGTGGCAGTACGACGAGGAGCACGCCGTCGGCCCGGTCCGCGGCGGCGCGCTCCCGATGGGCTTCAGCCGGACGCCGCACTGCACCCGCGGCGTGCTGCTCGTCGGCGACGCCGGCGGCGCGGTCAACCCGTTCAACGGCGAGGGCATCGCGTACGCGATGGAGAGCGGCCTGCTCGCCGCCGAGGCGGCGGCGCAGGCGCTCGCCCGGCCGGCCGGGCCGGCGCGGGAGAAGGCGCTGCAGGGCTATGCCTCTGCCATGAAGGACGCCTACGGCGGCTACTACACGCTGGGCCGCTGGTTCGTGCAGCTCATCGGCCACCCGCAGGTGATGCAGGTGGCGACGCAGCACGGCCTGCCGCGTCCGCTCCTGATGAAGTTCACGCTGAAGCTGCTCGCCAACCTCACCGACCCTCGCGGCGGCGACGCCCTGGACCGCGTCGTCAACGGGCTGGTCCGGATGGCTCCCAGCGCATGAGCGAGACCACCGGACCTGCGCCGAGGGCGAGGCTGCCGCGCCACTAGGGTGACCGGGCGCTCCACGCACCGTCACGACCCGACCCAGGAGAGGAGGACCGCACGTGCTGCAGGGCTACGTACCGATCCTCGTGCTCGGCGTCCTGGCCGCGGGCTTCGCCGCCGTCAGCGTGGCGGGGGCCGCCCTCGTCGGCCCCAAGCGCTACAACCGCGCGAAGCTCGACGCGTACGAGTGCGGCATCGAGCCGACGCCGCAGCCGATGGGCGGAGGCCGCTTCCCGGTCAAGTTCTACCTGACGGCGATGCTCTTCATCGTCTTCGACATCGAGATGATCTTCCTCTACCCGTGGGCCGTCCAGTTCGACGTCCTCGGCGTGTTCGGGTTCGTGCAGATGATGCTGTTCATCGTCCTGGTCTTCGTCGCCTACGCCTACGAGTGGCGCCGCGGCGGGCTCGAGTGGGACTGACCGGGGCGAGGGACTAGAGATGGGACTCGAGGACAAGATCCCCGGCGGGATCGTCCTGACCAGCGTGGAGAAGGTCGTCAACTGGTCGCGCAAGAGCAGCCTGTGGCCGGCCACCTTCGGCCTCGCCTGCTGCGCCATCGAGATGATGGCGACGGGCGCGGGCCGCTACGACCTCGCGCGCTTCGGCATGGAGGTCTTCCGCGCCTCGCCGCGACAGGCCGATCTCATGATCGTCGCCGGCCGGGTCAGCCAGAAGATGGCGCCGGTCGTGCGGCAGGTCTACGACCAGATGCCCGAGCCGAAGTGGGTCATCGCGATGGGCGTGTGCGCCAGCAGCGGTGGCATGTTCAACAACTACGCCGTCGTCCAGGGCGTCGACCACATCGTCCCCGTCGACATGTACCTGCCCGGCTGCCCGCCACGTCCCGAGATGCTCATGGACGCGATCCTCAAGCTGCACGACAAGATCATGGACGAGCCGCTGGGGGTCAACGCGCGCCGTCGAGAGCTCCCCGGCTACGCGCCGCGCGAGCTGGTCGCCAGCAGCCAGCGCTACACCCCCGAGGGCAAGCGCGCCGCCCGCCAGGCGTTCCGCAAGGAGCTCATGCAGTGAGCACTCCCGAGCTCCCGGACGGACGGCGCCCGGCGCCGGGCCCGGTCACCCCTGCCCAGCCGCCCGGCGGCCGCGGCACCGACATGTTCGGTGCCACCCGGGGCAGCGACACGTCCGGGTTCGGCGGCCTCGTCAAGCGGCAGCCCGTGGCCGCGTCGTCGCCGCGGCCCTTCGGCAGCTGGTTCGACGAGGCGGTCGACACCCTGGCCGAGAGCCTGGGCAGCGGCTTCGACGAGGCCGTCACCCGCGTCGTGGTCGACCGCGGTGAGCTGACCCTGCACGTGCGCCCGGACCGGATGGCGGACGTCGCCAAGGTGCTGCGCGACGATCCGGGGCTGCGCTTCGAGCTGTGCTCCGGTGTCAGCGGCGTCGACTACCCGAGCGAGGCGACGCGGCTGCACGCCGTCGTCCACCTGCTCTCCATGACCTACCGGCGCCGCATCCGGCTCGAGACGGCCGTGACCGTCGAGGACCCGCACGTCGCGAGCGTCAGCCACGTCTACCCGACGGCCGACTTCCACGAGCGCGAGACGTGGGACATGTTCGGCATCGTCTTCGACGGCCACCCGGCGCTGACCCGGATCCTCATGCCGGACGACTGGGAGGGTCACCCGCAGCGCAAGGACTACCCGCTGGGCGGTGTGCCCGTCGAGTACAAGGGCGCCCAGATCCCGCCCCCGGACGAGCGGAGGGCGTACGCGTGAGGCAGCCCGGGAACGCGCCCACGCGTCTGCAGAGCTCTCGCGTCGAGGTGGCGTCGTGAGCGACCAGACGATCGACGACGTGGTCGCGGACGAGCCGACCGACGACCCGTACGCCGGGGCCCGCGAGACCACCGAGGGCACCGTCTACACCGTCACCGGCGGCGACTGGGACAGCGTCATGAGCGCGGTCGACGACGAGGAGCGCATCGTCGTCAACATGGGGCCGCAGCACCCCTCGACGCACGGCGTGCTGCGGCTGGTCGTCGAGCTCGAGGGCGAGACGGTCACCAGCGCGCGCACCGTCATCGGCTATCTGCACACCGGCATCGAGAAGAACCTCGAGTACCGCAACTGGGTGCAGGGCGTCACCTTCGTGACGCGGATGGACTACCTGTCCTGCATCTTCAACGAGGTCGGGTACTGCCTCGCGGTCGAGAAGCTGCTGGGCATCGAGCCGCCGCCGCGGGCGACCGTGCTCCGCGTGCTCACCATGGAGCTGCAGCGCATCGCCAGCCACATGGTGGCGCTCGCCACCGGGGGCATGGAGCTCGGCGCGCTCACCGCCATGACCAACGGCTTCCGCGAGCGCGAGCTGGTCCTCGACGCGCTCGAGATGATCACCGGCCTGCGCATGAACCACGCGTACGTGCGCCCCGGCGGCGTCGCGCAGGACATCCCGCCCGGCGCGGTCGAGTACATCCGCGAGCTGCTCGAGATCCTGCCGGAGCGCTTCGAGGGCATCGACAAGCTGCTCGTCGGCAACCCGATCTGGAAGGACCGCACGGTCGACGTCGGTCACCTCGATGTGCAGGGCTGCCTGGCGCTCGGCTGCACGGGCCCGATCCTGCGCGCTTCGGGGCTGGCCTGGGACCTGCGCAAGACCGACCCCTACTGCGGCTACGAGACCTACGACTTCGACGTCGTCACCAGCACCCGCGCCGACTCCTACGGCCGGTTCCTGGTCCGCGTCGGCGAGCTGCGAGAGTCGCTGAAGATCATCCAGCAGGCTCTCGACCGGCTCGAGCCGGGCCCGGTGATGGTCGAGGACACCAAGATCGCCTGGCCGGCGCAGCTGGCGATCGGCTCGGACGGCATGGGGCAGTCGCTCGACCACGTCAAGAAGATCATGGGCACCTCGATGGAGGCGCTCATCCACCACTTCAAGCTCGTCACCGAGGGCTTCCGAGTGCCGCCCGGCCAGGTGTACGCCGCGGTCGAGAGCCCGCGCGGCGAGCTCGGCTTCCACGTCGTCAGCGACGGCGGCACGCGGCCCTACCGCGTGCACGTCCGGGACCCCTCGTTCACCAACCTTCAGGCGACCAGCGCGATGTGCGAGGGCGGCATGCTCGCCGACGCCATCGCGGCGGTCGCCGGCATCGACCCCGTCATGGGTGGAGTGGACCGCTAGATGCCCCTGTCCGAGAAGACCCGTGCCGAGGTGCGCGAGATCATCGCGCGCTACCCGAAGCCGCGCTCGGCCCTGCTGCCGATGCTGCACCTGGTGCAGTCGGAGGAGGGCTACGTGTCCTCCGACGGCATCGCGCTGTGCGCCGAGGAGCTCGGCCTGACCAAGGCCGAGGTCGGTGCGGTCGCGACCTTCTACACGATGTACCGCCGCCGCCCGGCCGGCGAGTACCACGTCGGCGTCTGCACCAACACGCTGTGCGCGGTGCTCGGCGGCGACGCGATCCTCGAGACGCTGAAGGAGCACCTCGGCATCGGTCACAACGAGACCACCGAGGACGGGCGCATCAGCCTCGAGCACATCGAGTGCAACGCGGCCTGCGACTACGCGCCGGTCGTGATGGTCAACTGGGAGTTCTACGACGACCAGACGCCGTCGTCGGCCCGGGAGCTCGTCGACGCCTGCCGCGCGGGCACGCCGCCGGCGCCCACCCGCGGGCCGTCGCGGCTGTGCACGTTCAAGGAGGTCTCCCGGGTGCTCGCCGGGTTCAGCGACGGCCTGGCGAACGAGGGCGTGCAGGCCGGGCCGGCGACGCTGGCCGGGCTCGAGCTGGCGCGCGAGCGGGGGGACAGCGCACCGCCGCTGCCCCAGCAGCAGAAGCAGGCGGAGCAGGAGCAGCCCCAGGACGGCCAGCTCGCGTTCGGGCAG
This sequence comes from Mycobacteriales bacterium, assembly GCA_035554015.1. GTDB lineage: Bacteria > Actinomycetota > Actinomycetes > Mycobacteriales > SCTD01 > DATLGD01. Next base: position 4,072 of record DATMJH010000089.1, on the reverse strand, counting down.
GAGGGCTGATCGGCGTGGTCCTGACTCCCGTGCTGTCGCGCACCTGGGGCGACGCCGACTCCTTCACTCTCGACGGCTACACCCGTGAGGGCGGCTACAGCGCGCTGCCCCGGGCACTGCAGATGGAGCCCGACGCGCTCATCCAGCTGGTCAAGGACGCCAACCTGCGCGGCCGCGGCGGCGCCGGCTTCCCGACCGGCCTGAAGTGGGGCTTCATCCCCCAGGTGAAGAGCCCCGAGGACGCGCACGGCCAGGCCGGCAAGCCGCACTACCTCGTCGTCAACGCCGATGAGAGCGAGCCGGGCACCTGCAAGGACATCCCGCTGATGCTGGCCAACCCGCACGTCCTCGTGGAGGGCGTGGCCATCGCGTCGTACGCGATCCGCGCCAGCTTCGCGGTCATCTACGTGCGCGGCGAGGTCGTGCACGTGATCCGCCGGCTGCAGCAGGCGGTCGCCGACGCGTACGCCGCCGGGCACCTCGGCAAGGACGTCCACGGCAGCGGGTTCGACCTCGACGTCGTGGTGCACGCCGGCTCGGGCGCCTACATCTGCGGCGAGGAGACGGCCCTGCTCGACTCGCTCGAGGGCTACCGCGGCCAGCCGCGCCTGCGCCCGCCGTTCCCGGCGACGCACGGCCTGTACGCGAGCCCGACCGTCGTCAACAACGTCGAGTCGATCGCCAGCGTCCCGGCGATCGTGCTGGGTGGCGTCGACTGGTTCGGCTCGATGGGCACCGAGAAGAGCAAGGGCTTCACGCTCTACTCGCTGTCCGGCCACGTGAAGCGCCCGGGGCAGTACGAGGCGCCGCTCGGCATCACGCTGCGCCAGCTGCTCGAGCTGTCCGGCGGCATGCGCGAGGGACGGACGCTGAAGTTCTGGACGCCGGGCGGCTCGAGCACGCCGCTGCTCACGGCGGAGCACCTCGACGTGCCGCTCGACTACGAGGGCGTCTCGGCTGCCGGGTCGATGCTCGGCACCAAGGCGCTGCAGTGCTTCGACGACACCACGTGTGTGGTGCGCGCCGTGCTGCGCTGGACCGAGTTCTACGCGCACGAGTCGTGCGGCAAGTGCACCCCGTGCCGCGAGGGCACCTTCTGGATGGTGCAGGTGCTGCAGCGGCTGGAGGCCGGCACCGGCACGGAGGGCGACATCGCCACGCTGCTCGACATGTGCGACAACATCTTCGGCCGGTCGTTCTGCGCGCTCGGCGACGGCGCCACGAGCCCCGTCGTCAGCGCGGTGCAGTACTTCCGCGAGGAGTTCCTGCAGCACGTGACCGGCGGCGGCTGCCCGTTCGACCCGCACGCCTCCACGGTGTTCGCCACGGCCGGAGCGGCCCGATGACGCTGACCACGTCCACCGGTACTGCCGACGGCGTGCCGGACCGCACGGACCTCGTCGCCCTCACCATCGACGGCTTCGAGGTGGCGGTGCCCAAGGGCACGCTGGTCATCCGGGCCGCCGAGCTGCTCGGCATCCAGATCCCGCGCTTCTGCGACCACCCGCTGCTCGACCCGGTCGGCGCCTGTCGGCAGTGCCTGGTCGAGGTGGAGGGTCAGCGCAAGCCGCTGGCGTCGTGCACGACCACCGTCACCGAGGGCATGGTCGTCAAGACCCAGCTGTCGAGCCCGGTGGCCAAGAAGGCGCAGGAGGGCAACCTCGAGTTCCTGCTCATCAACCACCCGCTCGACTGCCCGGTCTGCGACAAGGGCGGCGAGTGCCCGCTGCAGAACCAGACGATGAGCAACGGCCCGGCGGAGTCGCGCTTCGTCGACCGGAAGCGCACCTTCCCGAAGCCGATCGCCATCAGCAGCCAGGTGCTGCTCGACCGCGAGCGGTGCGTGCTGTGCGCCCGGTGCACCCGCTTCCAGCAGCAGATCGCCGGCGACCCGTTCATCGAGCTGTTCGAGCGCGGCGCGCTGCAGCAGGTGGCGATCTACACCGACACGCCGTTCGAGAGCTACTTCTCCGGCAACACGGTGCAGATCTGCCCGGTCGGCGCGCTGACCGGCGCGGCCTACCGGTTCCGCGCCCGCCCGTTCGACCTCGTCTCGACGCCGATGGTGTGCGAGCACTGCGCGTCGGGCTGCGCGCTGCGCACCGACCACCGGCGCGGCAAGGTGCTGCGCCGGCTGGCCGGCGACGACCCGGCCGTCAACGAGGAGTGGAACTGCGACAAGGGCCGCTGGGCCTTCACCTACGCCACCGAGCCCGACCGTCTCGCGACGCCGCTGGTGCGCGACTACGACACCGGCCGGCTCGTCGAGGCGTCGTGGACCGAGGCGCTCGAGCGAGCCGCCCGCGGCCTGGCGCTCGCCCGCGACGAGGGCGGGGTCGGCGTGCTGCCGGGCGGCCGGCTGACCGTCGAGGACGCCTACGCGTACGCGAAGTTCGCCCGCACGGTGCTGCGCACCAACGACGTCGACGCGCGGGTGCGCCCGCACTCCGACGAGGAGCTCGACTTCCTCGCCGCCCGGGTGGCGGGCCGGTACGTCGGCACCCCCGGCTCGGTCAGCTACGCCGACCTCGAGACGGCGCGCACGGTGCTGCTCGTCGGGTTCGAGCCCGAGGAGGAGTCGCCGATCGTCTTCCTGCGGCTGCGCAAGGCGGTGCGTCGCACCGGTACCCGCGTGTTCACCGTGGCGCCGTTCCGGTCGCCGGGTGCCGTGAAGACCGCCGCCCGGCTCGTCAAGACGGTGCCCGGCGCCGAGGCCGAGGCGCTGACCGCGGTCCTCGGCGCGACGGACGGGATGGCGGGCGAGCTCGCGGCCGCTCTGGCCGAGCCGGGTGCGGTGGTGCTCGTGGGTGAGCGGCTGGCCGCGCACGCCGGTGCGTACAGCGCCGCCGCACGACTGGCCGAGCAGACCGGCGCACAGCTCGCGTGGGTGCCGCGCCGCGCGGGCGAGCGGGGGGCCGTCGACGCCGGCGCCCTGCCGACGCTGCTGCCCGGCGGTCGCCGGGTCGCCGACGTCGCCGACCGGTCCGAGGTCGGCGCCGTCTGGCACGCGAGCCTGCCCGACGCGCCCGGCCGCGACCTGACCGGCATCCTCACCGCCGTCCGCGACGGTGAGCTGCAGGGCCTGCTGGTCGGCGCGGTCGACCCGGCCGACTGCCCCGACCCGTACCTCGCGCTCGACGCGCTCGACGCGGCCCAGTTCATCGTCAGCCTGGAGCTGCGCCGCTCCCCGGTCACCGACCGGGCCGACGTCGTCCTGCCGGTCGCCCCCGCGGTCGAGAAGAGCGGCACGTTCCTCGACTGGGAGGGTCGCGCCCGCCCGTTCGACGCCGTGCTGCGGCAGACCGGCGCGCTGCCCGACGGGCGCGTGCTGCACACCCTCGCCGACGAGATGGATGTCGCGCTCGGGCTGCCCGACGTCACGGCGGCGAGGGCCGAGATCGCCCGTCTCGGCGCGGCCTCGGAGCGCCCCGGCGTCCCGCAGGTCGCCCCGGCCGACGTGCCGCAGCCCGAGGCGGGGGAGGCGGTCCTGGCCGCCTGGCACTGGTTGCTGGACGACGGGTCGATGCAGGACGGCGAGCCGTTCCTCGCCGGCACGGCCAAGAAGCCGCGGTTGCACCTGTCCGCGGCCACCGCCGCGGAGGTCGGCGCCGCCGAGGGCTCGCTGGTCACCGTCTCGAGCGACCGCGGGAGCGTCACGCTGCCGCTCGTCGTCGCCGACCTGCCCGACCGTGTCGTGTGGGTGCCCATGCGCACCGCCACCCCGGACGGCGGAGCCGCCGTCCGCCGCGACCTCGCGGTGCAGCCGGGCGACGTCGTCCGGCTGTCGGTCGAGGGCGGGACGCCGGCGACGCCGGCACCCGACCGCGCCGCGTCCGGCGAGGCGGCAGCCGACGGCGCCGCGCCCGCCGAGCGCACGTCCGGAGAGGGTGAGGCCTGATGGGCGACAACCAGCTCCCGCTCTCCAGCTTCGGCAACGAGCCGCTCTGGATCACCGCGCTCAAGGCGCTGTTCGTCTTCGTCCTGCTCGTGCTGCTGACGCTGTTCAGCATCGTGTTCGAGCGCAAGGTCGTCGCCCGCATGCAGCAGCGGTCCGGCCCGAACCGGGTCGGAC
>DATMJH010000088.1:0-3058 GCA_035554015.1 Mycobacteriales bacterium | reverse complement strand
CAGCCCCTCCACCACCGGAGCCCTCCCGACGGCGCCGGGCTGCTCGCCGTCCGCACCTGCCACTCCACAGCCACCGCCGTTGTCCACAAGCCGGCTCCGGTGACGCCGTTCGGGCGCGCCGTCCGCTGAGGTCGTCGGCATGCGCTCCTCCGTCGCCCGCCGCATCCGTCCGGTCGCTGACGCCCAGCTAGGCCTCATCACCTCGGCGCAGCTGCGCGAGCTCGGGGTCGACCTCGCGCTGCCGCGCCGGGAGGGGTGGCTCCGGCTCGCCGACGGGCTGTGGTGCACCACGGCGGAGCCGGACGACGAGCAGCTGCTGGTCGGCCTCGAGCTCTACGCGCCGCACGCGATGGCGTCCGGGGCGCTCGCCTGCCGCTGGCACGGCGTCCGGCACGCGCCGTCGGACCCGGGCTGCCGCGCCCTGGTGCCGCACGGGACGACCCTGCTCGGAGGGCCGCTGCTCGACCTGCGGCAGACCCGTCGCATGCCGGACGGCGTCGAGCACCGGCAGCGGACCGTGGCACCGCCCGACCGCGCCGTCGCGGACGCGGCGAGGTGGACGCCGTGGCTGCAGGACGCACGTGCCGTGGTCCTGGCCGCGCTCGCGGACCGCAGGGTCGAGCGCCAGTCGCTCGTCGACGAGCTCCACGCGGGACAGCGGCGCGGGTCGGCCCGGCTGCGGCGTGCGCTGGACGACTGGGACCGCGGCGCTCGGTCGGCGCCCGAGGCGGAGGCGGCCGATGCGCTGCTGGCCGTGCCCGGCACGCGGCCGGCGCCGCCGTTCTACCTGAACCCGGAGCTGTGGCTCGACGGCGTCCTGCTGGGGTCCCCGGACGGGTACGTGCCTGGTGCGTGGCTCGGGTGGGAGGTCGACTCCGAGGAGCATCACGGCGACGACGACGACCTCGACGCCACGCTCCAGCGGCACCAGCGCTTCGCCGACGCCGGCTTCGAGCTGCTGCACGTGACCCCGAAGCGGATGCGGGCGGCCCCGTCGGCGTGGGCGCTCGACGTCGTGGCCCGCGCGGCGCGCCGCCGGGGACGGCGTGCGCCGTCGGGGTTGGTCGTCGTCGAGAAGGGACCGCTGCTCAGCGCGGGCACGCTCGCCGCGTGACCGGAGGGCCTGGTGCGGGTTGGGGGCGCGCGGAGCCGTCGGGAGGGCTCCCGTCGGCCGAGGGGGCGCGCGGAGCCGTCGGGAGGGCTCCGGTCGGTCAGGGGCGGCGGCGGAGCAGGGCGGCAGCCGACAGCAGCACGAGCCCGACGACTGCCAGCACCGGCGCCGCGCCGTCGACGCCCGTCGCGGCCAGCTGCCGCGTCGCCTGCACCGGCGGCGGGGTGGCCCCGGCGGCGCGCGACGCCGTGAACGCCACCACCTGCTGGAACGTCGGGCGGTTCTGCCAGTCGATCTCGCGGGTGCCGACCAGTCCGGCCGTCACCGGCGCGATGTTGTCCTCGCTCTTGTCGTACGTCAGCGCCGACACGTCGTCGACGCCCTGCGCGTCCAGCACCCGCTGCACCGCGGCGGCCAGCGAGGCGCGCAGCGTCGCGCGGCACTCCGGCAGCGTGCCGCAGTACGGCCGGGAGAACGGCGCCGTCACCGGCTGCCCGAGCACCCGGCGCAGCTCCTTGGAGACGTAGCCGTACCAGGCGACGTTGTTCCAGGCCGAGCCGACGCCGAGCCGCGGGTGGTCGTCGAGCGACTTCGGCAGCAGGTCGACGAGGTCTCCGAGATCGCCGCGCAGCACGTCCTTGGCCACCGAGTGCTCGCCGGCCGGCGCGGTCGCCTCCCCCTCGGAGTCGGTGACCGCCCGCGACTCCCACCACTCGTCGAACAGCACGATCGCCTGCGGGTGCGAGTAGGCGCCGTCGCGGTCGCGGTCGACCCGGTAGGGGTCGGCGGCCCAGGCCCGCAGCAGCGCCAGCGGCTCGGCGAGCGCGGGGTCGTCACCGACGACGTCGAGCAGCAGCGGCAGCAGCACCTCGGCCCGCAGGTCGGCCACGGTCGCGTCGGCGAGCACGCCGACCAGCTCCGCCCGGTCGACGGCGCCGGCCGCCTCCAGCCGCCGGTCGAGCAGCAGCGACCGGTACACGGGACCGTAGCCCCACGTGCCGTCGGCGGCCGAGAACTCCGGTGCCTGCTTGTTGTTCCACGACGACAGGTAGCCCTGCGCCGGGTTGAGGTCGCGGGCGTGCTCGTCGTCGGGCAGCGTGCCCTGCCAGTCGAACTGCGGGTCCCCCCAGCGCGGGAGGTCGGGGTTGTGCCCGGGCGCGCGCAGCGGCAGCAGGCCCGAGCCGAAGTAGGCGATGTCCTCGTCGTCGGCGTAGAACCAGTTGAAGGTGTAGTCGACGGCGGCGAACGCCGTCATGAACGACTCGGCGTCGACGGTCCAGTCGGGGTCGTTGATGCGCGCGAAGCCGACGGCGCTGTCGAGCTCGCGGCCGTAGGTCGACCGCTGCATCGCCAGGGCCACGGGGACGCCGTCGACCGTCGTCCGCTCCTGCACGATGCCGTGCCGCGTCCGCTCCACCTGCATCCGCACGAGCTGCGGTGCGCCCTGCCCGCCGGGGGTCGGGATGACCGTCTGCTCGTGCACGTAGGTGTCGAGCGGCGTGCACGTCGCGCCGACGAGGTAGCCGTCGGACTCCAGCGTCGGCTCGCTGCCGTCGGTCGAACACAGCCGCTCGACGACGGTGTCGACGTTGTCGCTGGACGCCGACGTCGCCGACCAGGCGTAGTCGACGCCGTGGCCGAGCTCGACGATGAGCTGGGTGCCGGCGAAGGAGACGCCGCGGGCGGCGATGCCCGGCCCGCGCAGCGAGATCTCGGTCAGCAGCTGCGGGGTGAAGTAGCCGGTCTGCGGGCCGAAGACCACCAGTGGGTGCCCGGTGGACGTGCGGTCGGCCCCGACGAGCAGCGCGTTCGACATCGACCCGGCGTTCGACAGCCCCAGGTCGATCGGCCCGAACGGCCCGTCGACGACGCCGGCACCGCCCGGGCCGGCGTCGAGCGGCGCGGGCAGCGGCACCGGCAGGGCCGAGCACCGGGGCGGCCGCCGAG
>DATMJH010000087.1:0-3477 GCA_035554015.1 Mycobacteriales bacterium | reverse complement strand
CCTTGAGCCCGGGCTGCACGAGCCCGCGGCTGCCCTTGACGTGGTTGGCCGCCGGCTTGACGACCATGCCCTCGCCGCCGGCGTCGGTCAGCTCGGTCCACCACTGCGTGGCAGCCGCTTCGCTGTCGGGATCGGTGACGTCGACGTCCATCCGCTTCGTCGTCCGCACCAGCGACGGATCCGCCTCGACGAGGCGGTCGGCGAGCGCCAGGTGCCAGCCGTGCTCACGGGCGTGGTGCGTCGCGCCGGCTGAGGCGAGCACCTGGAACGGCGCGAAGGAGATCCCGTCGAGCCCGTCGGTCGGCCAGCAGTAGCGCCGGTAGGCGTCGGTGAAGGCGACGGCGTCGTCGGCGCGCTGGCGCTGCCGGTCGAGCAGCGCCGCGACGTCCAGGCCCGCGGCGGTTGCCTGCTCGAGCGCGGCCACGGCCGCGGGCAGCGCAGCGCGGGCCGCCGCGCCGACCGCGGCGTACTGCGAGCGGATCAGCTCACCGGCCTTGGCCGACCAGGGCAGCAGCTCGGCGTCGAGGAGCACCCAGCCCGTGTCGAGCTCGTCGAACAGCCCCGCCGCGTCCACGGCGCGAGCCAGCCGCTGCAGGAATCGCGTCGTCAGGTCCGGGCTCAGGAACGGCCGGCCGGTGCGGGTGTACAGGGCACCTCGCTCACGGACCGGCCGCGACGGGTCGCCGGAGGTGTCGCTGCGCCGCACGAGCGCGACGGCCCGCGAGCCCATGTGCTTCTCCTGGCAGACGACGTGCGCCACGCCCTCGCCGCGGTAGTAGGCGAACGCCTCGGCCGGGTGATCGAGCAGCCCCTCGACGGTGGTGGTGGCCGACGGGCTCATCGTCGGCGGCAGGTACAGCAGCTGCTGCGGGGCGACCGCGAAGCGGCTCATCACCTCCAGTGCCGCGGCGGCGTTCTCCTCGCGCACCGTGAGGCGCCCGGCGAAGCGGGTCTCGACGATGCGCTTGCCGACGACGTCGTCCAGCGACAGCACGTCGTTGTCGCGCTGCGACGGCACCGCGGCCGGCGGCGCGGCCTGACCGGCGGGCAGGAACGGCCGGGCCGGCTCGTACCAGGTCTGTCGCGCCGGGACGCTGACCGCCTCCCGCTCGGGGTAGCGCAGCGCGCTGAGCCGACCGCCGAACACGCAGCCGGTGTCGAGGCACAGCGTGTTGTTGACCCACTCGAGCTCCGGTACCGGCGTGTGGCCGTAGAGCACCATCGCCCGGCCGCGGTAGTCCTGAGCCCACGGGTAGCGCACCGGCAGGCCGAACTCGTCGGTCTCACCGGTCGTCTCGCCGTACAGGGCGAAGTCGCGCACGCGCCCGCTCGAGCGGCCCTGCAGCGACTCCTTCAGGCCGGCGTGCGCGACGACGAGCTTGCCGTCGTCCAGCACGTAGTGGCTGACCAGGCCGTGGCAGAACTGCTCGACCTGCGCGCGGAACTCCGGCGTCTCGTCCGCCAGCTGCGCGAGGGTCTCCTCCAGCCCGTGGCTGATCCGCACGTTGCGGCCGCGCAGCGCCCGCACGAGCTTGTTCTCGTGGTTGCCCGGCACGCACAGCGCGTGGCCGGCCGCGACCATCCCCATCACCAGGCGCAGCACGCCGGAGGAGTCCGGGCCGCGGTCGACGAGGTCGCCGAGGAACAGCGCCCGCCGCCCGTCGGGGTGCGCGGCGTCGACCGGCCGGCCGTCGTCGTCGCGGGTCAGCGCGTAGCCGAGAGCGGTGAGCAGGTCCTCCAGCTCGGCCCGGCAGCCGTGCACGTCGCCGATGACGTCGAACGGCCCGGAGTCGTCGCGCCGGTCGTTGTACTGCTTCTCCCAGGTGATGGTCGCCCGCTCGACCGCCTCGACGCCGTCCAGCACGTGCACCTTGCGGAAGCCCTCGCGCGACAGGCCGCGCAGCCCGCGGCGCAGGTCGGCGCGCTGGCGGCGGAGAACACCGGGCGCCATGTCCCGGTCCGCGCGGGCGGCGTTGCGGTCGATGCAGACCTGCTCGGGCACGTCCAGGACGACGGCGACCGGCAGCACGTCGTGGTCGCGCGCGAGCTGCACGAGCTTGGCCCGGTCCTCGCGCTTGACGCTGGTGGCGTCGACGACGGTCAGCCGCCCGGCCCTCAGCCGGGTAGCGGCGATGTAGTGCAGGACGTCGAACGCCTGCACGGTGGCGGACTGGTCGTTCTCGTCGTCGGCCACCAGCCCGCGGCAGAAGTCGCTCGACAGCACCTGGGTCGGCAGGAAGTGCCGGCGGGCGAAGGTGCTCTTGCCCGAGCCGGACACGCCGATGAGCACCACGAGCGACAGCTCCGGGATCGCGAGCTCGACCGGCTCCGGCGCGCCGCGCGCGCTCATGCCGGCACCTCGACCGGGGCCTCACGCGAGAGCGCCGGCGCCCTGGTGAACACGGCCATCTGTGTCGGCGCCCCGACCTCCGGGTCGTCGGTGCCGACGCCGACCAGCCGCACCGCGTAGCCGTACCGGTCCGCGGTCCGGGCGGCCCAGTCGGCGAACTGCGCGCGGGTCCACTCGAAGCGGTGGTCGCGGTGCCGCAGGGCGCCGGCCGGGAGGGTCTCGTAGCGCACGTTGTGCTCGACGTTCGGCGTCGTGACGACGACCGCCGTCGGCGCCGCGTGCCCGAACACCGCGTGCTCCAGGGCCGGCACCCGGTCCTCGTCCACGTGCTCGATCACCTCCATGAGCACCGCGGCGTCGTAGCCCTGCAGCCGGTCGTCGGTGTAGGTGAGGGCGCCCTGCAGCAGCCGCACCCGCTCGCGCACCCGCTCGGGCGCGCGGTCCAGGTGCAGCCGGCGGGAGGCCTCCTGCAGCGCGCGGTGGCTGACGTCGACGCCGACGATCTCGGTGAACGAGCGCTCGGCGAGCAGCGCCGGCAGCAGCGCCCCGCCGCCGCAGCCGAGGTCCACGACCCGCCGCGCACCGACCGACCGGAGCGCGGCGAGCACCGCGCCGTGCCGCTGCACCGCCAGGGGCACCGGGCGGTCCGGGGCGTCGTCACATGCGTCGGCGGCGTCGTGCGCGCCGATCGTGGCGGGCGCGAGCGCGTCGTCGAGCGCCTCGGCGTCGGTGTCGTCCACCTCGGCCAGCCGGGCGATCGCCGTCCGGCTCAGGCTCGTCTTGTGCGCCAGGTAGCGACGGGTGATCCAGTCGCGCTCGGGGTGGCCGGCCAGCCACCCCTCGCCGGCGCGCAGCAGCTTGTCGATCTCGTCGCTGCTCACCCAATAGTGCTTCGCGTCGTCCAGGACCGGCAACGCCACGTACAGGTGGTTGAGGGCGTCGGCGAGCCGCAGCTCGCCGGTCAGCGTCAGGTCGACGTACCGGGACGCGCCCCACTCCGGGAAGGCCGGGTCGAGCGGCACCGCCGTCGCCTCGACCGCCCACCCGAGCGGTGCGAAGAAGCGCTCGGCGAGCAGCGCCGGCAGCAGCGCCCCGCCGCCGCAGCCGAGGTCCACGACCCGCCGCGC
>DATMJH010000086.1:0-17542 GCA_035554015.1 Mycobacteriales bacterium | reverse complement strand
CCCCGCCGCCTGCTCCGCCTGCTCGACCGCGAACCGCACGGTCAGCGCCGCGTCGTCCCGCCGCGCCACCGGATCGCTCCAGGCAGACGGCATGAACGGCGACATGCCGTCAACCTACTCGAACAGGAGTTCGAAAGCAAGGGACAGCCACAAGATCTTTCCGCTGCCTCGCGCGACTGACGGACGAGCGCTACGTCGTCACGCTGGCGCAGACATGGTCGCCATGGAGCCGTCGAACAGGCAAGATCCGGTCGCCGGGGGGACCTGTCGTGAGACCGCGTCCTATCGCCGGCTGCCTCACGGAACGGTCCCTACGCACGGGTACGTCCCAGCGGACGACCCCGTCTCGAACGGCTTCGCGTAGGCCCAACAGCCCGCCAACAGAAAAGCGGCGCGAGCAGGTCGAGCTCGGTGCGGGCGACACGACGTGCAGGCCGTCCGGCTTGTCCATGTCGGAGGCGAGCTTGGCGACGAGTTTCGACGTGCCGGCCGACCGACGCGACGAGCCCGGTGGCTCCGCGCACGTCGGCGCGGAGCCGCTCGGCCCGCCGCGCTCCCTCGAGGGCTACGCGATCAAGCGCTCGAAACCGCAGCCGCTTGACATAGGAGCATCCGTTACTGTCTTCGACAGGGCCGCGGGCACGTAGCGGCCCTGACTGTCTTCGACGCCGGCCGCGGGCAGGTAGCGGCCCTTAGCCTCGCTCGCGCTGCAACGCCCGAGCGGAAGACCACATGCGTTCCCGCAGGCTCCAGAGCCGGTCGTCATCAGGGCCGGGAAGGGCCAAGTCGTTCAGGCTCCCCATCCCGCCGAAGGCTTGCAGCAGGTGGTCTAGACCGTAGTCATCCCCATCGGAGATGCGGGCGGCGTCCGTTTCCAGCCAGGACGCCCAGCGGTCCTCGTTGTGTGCCCGGAGCAGGGGCACGGCCTCCGCCAGGGCATCGAGGAGTTGGGCCCGATGAGCCACCGCTTCCCCCGTCATGGCACCGACGGTATCGCCAAGTCAGAGCGGAGAACGGCCCATAGCCGCTCGGACGCCAATGCGTTTCGGTGAAGCCGAACAAGCAGTGGCGACGCGGTTACCGAGTCATGGACTCGACCTGGTCGCGACGTCGTCCGCAATGTCGGGCGTCGCCGGACATTGAGCAGCGAAGGCAACGCCGGCCGGGCCGGCGGGTAGCGCCGGCCCAAAGCGGAGAACGGCCCCCACCTTCTTCGGGCTACACCTCGTTCACGACGATGAAGCGCGGCAGAGGGTCGTTCTACGCCTTTACCAGATCGGGACGCACTCACCGCGGGCCTCGGCCCGGTGCGCTTCCAATAGGGCGGCGCTCCCGAACGTTCTGCTGCAGCTCTCGCATGTCCGAGTTGACTGCGTCTCATGGCGTGAGTCACGCGCAGACTCCGACCGGAGCGCGCCCCAACCGGGGTGCGCCACTGGTGAAGGGCCGTACTCGTTCTCCCCATGCTCGCTATCGAGCACGGTCAAGACGAACAGCCAGATGCCGCCAATGACTGGAATGAGAGCAATCAGCAGCATCCACGCCGACCGCCCCGTGTCGTGCAACCGGCGGACTGTCACCGCAATCATCGGAAGGAGCAGCGAGGCCATCGCGATGTAGGCGAAGATCGGCACACCGTTGCCCACGGCGATGTCGATTGCTAGGCCCGCGAGGTAGATGACGACGTAGAACAGGTAGAACCACCAGTACTCCGAGCGGCGTGCCCGGCCCTTGAACGCCACGTACTTCGACAGGCAAGTCTTGATCGCTTCTGTGAAACTCACGGCCTCTCCGAGCGTCAGTGGGCGGTGAAGGTATCGCCTTCCCGTCATTGACCGCTATGGTCCCGCCCCGCTGTAACGGCGATCGACGCTCCCACGCCGCGGGGCCGCGGGCACGTAGCGGCCCATACCAACGAAGGGCTGGCACCCTGGCCTGGTGCTCTCTTGGCTGCTGCTGCTCGCAGGATGCGCCGTCGCGATCACGGCCGGCCTCCGCGCCGTCGCTGCGGGCAGCCCGCTAGTCAGCGGGGGGTCGGTAGACAGGCCTGGCCTGGCGCTCGCGCTCGTGGCCGTGTTGTTCATGCTGCTGTCGGCACTCGTGGAGTAGGCGGTCTGCGCTGTTTCGTCACTGGGTAACGGCCCTGGTATGGAACGGCCTGTCAACCACGGGGACGTGGTTGTTGGGCGGCGAAGGCTTGTCCTTCGCCGTGATTGCTGTCGAGCAGGCGCAAGGGGCCCCCGGGGTCAAGACGCAGCGCCCGCAGCGCAGCGAGGACGAACGGTCTTGACGCCGGGGAGGCGCCTGCTACCTGGGCGCATGGTGGCGAACGGTTGGGGTGGGCACGACGCGTCGAGCGACTTGCGATTCCGACTCGCGCAAACCAGGAGCGGCTGGGGTCGATGCTCCGCCTTTCTGATACGCAGGCTGTTGCCCTGACTTACAGCGCCCGTGCCGCCGGTGGCGGTGGGCCAAGGGCCGGCGGGATCGGTCCTGCGGCGGCGGTGCTCCGACGCGTCGTGAGCTCGAGCGGGCGGCGGTCATCGACCCGCCGCCGTCCGCTGCTGACTGTCATCTGCTCGAGTGCCCTTGTGGTCGCGATGCTTCAGTCTGTGGCGGTCATCTCGGCCCAGACGAACCCGGCCAGCTCACGCGCGACCGCGGTGGTGACCACGTTGGGGTTCAGGCGCCGCGCGCTCAGCCGCCGGTAGCGGCCGCTGAGCCGACGGTGCGCCGCGACCGACAGGGCCACGGTCGCCGGGCCGACGTGACTGCGCCGCTCGGCCAACGTCGCGCCGGCGACCGGGCGGGTCCGGTAGTGCCAGGCCGACTCGATCAGCTGGGTGCGCAGCACCGCGTTACCGGTCTTGGTGATCCCGCTGCGGTGCTGCCGCGACCCCGAGGAGTGCTCGGCCGGCACCAGCCCGGTGAAGGCCATGAAAGCGCGGGCGGCGCCGAACCGGTCCCACTGACCGCCGACCTCGGCCACGATGCTCACCGCGCCGAGGTAGCCGATCGCGTGATAGGCCGCCAGCCGGTACGCCGGCTGGCCGACGGTGTCGTCGTCGAGCCAGCCGCGCAGGTCCGCGCAGATCGCGGCCAGCTCGCCCTGCCGGACCCGCACCAGCGCCAGGTAGTGCTCGAAGGTGCGCTGCGCAGCCGACTCCTCGAAGTGCTGCGCGGCCAGCCACTGCTCGTGCTTGCCGGTCCAGTGCGAACCGCCGCGGTAAACGTGCCCGTGCCGCAAGCAGAACGACAACAGCCGGCGCTGCGCTCGCTGCAGGTCGTCCTTGACATCGATCCGGGCCCGGGCCAGGTCCCGCACCGCCTCCATCCGCGGTGGCGGGATGTGCACCGCGGTCAGCAACCCGGCCCGGAACAGCATCACCAACTCGGCAGCGTCCCGCCGGTCGGTCTTGACCTTCTCACCCGACGCCTTCGGGATCAGCGACGGCGCGATCACCTCACAGCCGATCCCACGCGAGCGCAGCGCCCGGGCCAGCTCGAAGCCCGTCGGACCCGCCTCGTAACACACCCTCAGCCGCGACGGCCCGCCGAGCCTGCCGAGCAACCGGCGCACCGCAGCCTCGTCCGGACCGATCCGCTGCAACACCGGCGAGACCGCCCGCGGCTGCAACACCCCCGCAGTGATCGAGTCCTTATGAACATCCAGCGCGATATGGATCGGATCGCGCTCCCAAGTCAGAATCGGCATGACGGCCGGCCTCCTTCCGCTGTGGCTCCATCCTCGCCTCAGCGTGGACGACCCACGTCCCAACGCAAGAGTCGGACGGGGCCGGCCGTTCCATGCTGACTTACTCACTGTCCTTCCGGTCGCCGCGACCGAAGACGAAGCGCCAGAACTGACGGATCGCTCGTCGTCTCTGAGCGCGAAGTTCCGGGAGCACCTCGTGCGACTCGCACACTCGAACGGTGGGTCCGAGCTGGGAAGCGAGCGACCGCCGTTGATCTTCTGTGAGCACGACGACTAGAGGCCAGCCGTCCTGAAACGATGCGAGCGTCTCCTCGTCGCCGTCCTCAAGATCAATCCACGAAGACCAAGGGGCGAAGGCGTAGATCGTCTCCAGCCCGTGTCATCAACGGGCGACATGGTGACGTGCCGGGTGCGCGCGCGGATCGACGTTGAACCGCCGGTCAACCGGGTCCAAGCAGCCTCCGCATCAGGCGGCAGCGGGTCCCAGTCGGAGTCGGCGTATGCGCTCACGATTGCCTTGACGACGCGTGGACGAACGGCGTCGAGCACCGCTGCAGCGATCTGCCGGCGGGCGTCCGGCGGCTCATTGCCACGCCCGACGCTGTACGCGACAGTCGGTTCGCCTGCTGGCTCGGACATGATCAGACGGTAAGGCAGGGCGACAGGGAACGGCCATACTCACCGTCAGAGTGCGGCCAACAGAGCCATGTACATCAGGAGCAGCAGTAGGAGCACGGGTGCTAGACCGGCGAGCGCCGACAGGAGCATGCCTCGACGCGTCCGAGGCACCCAGAAGCCCATGACGCGAGGCTAGCGGCCCTTACCCGCTGTGCTGAGCGGGCCGCCGTCAGCGATGCCGCTAGCGTCCCCGACGTGGACCCGCTGGATGACCTGCCGCCCGAGTCGCGCAGTGAGGTTGTGGCCGCTGTGCGAGCGGCCTGGCATGTGAACGCCCGGGCAGCAGAGGAGATTTTGCGAGCGTCCGAACCCCTTTGGACCGCGTTGGAGGACGCGGGCGGCCTAGACACTTGGGGAGGTACCGAGTTCTGCCGCATCTTTCCGTTGGCGTTGGCGCTCATCCACGACCAGGCGAACACGGGCCCTAGCGCGGCGGGCCACTGGCGGCCGCCACGGTCCCTCCTGGTGTCTGCGTCGGCAGGCGAACGGGTGCCCCGGAATGACGGTCCAGCGCTGCTTGCGGCGGTGGACCTGGTGGAGCGCTGCATCGACGAGGCTGGGCTATTGCCGAGCGAGACCACGCTGGCCATTGAGGTGACACTGCGCTACGGCGAGAAGCGACGTCCGGCACACGCTCGGCGGGATGCGTCCGCCACGAAGCACCGCCTGGCGTCATTCACAGTCCAGGAGCCCATCGAGGAGATGCTGGAGGAAGCCGTCCCGGCGCTCAAGGCCAGGTTCGTCCGCGCTCTGTTGGACTGCCTCGACGTCGGCGCACGGCAGGGCACGCTCGAACCAGCAAAGGTGGAGGCCATCCGCCGCTGCGCAGAGGGCCAGCTGAACGGCGGGTAACGCCGAATACTCCCCCTGATGACTCGGTCCAAAGACGCGGCAGAGAGCGCCACCGTCACGCCTGTCGCGCGTTCTCGGCCACCATGCGCAGAAGCCATCGCACAACCACGACGTGGCCCCGCGAGCCGATGACGACGAGCCGGTACAGCCGTCCGTGCACCCCCGGGAAGTCGGCGCGGCTCTCGAGCCGGCAGCGTGCCGAGTCGCCGAGGTCGTCGACGTGCAGCGCGACGGCGTAGCGCGCGAACCGGTGCCGGCCTTCGAGGACCAGCACGCGTGGACGATCGACCGAGGTCACCGCGAAACCGGGCACCGTCGTCCCGACAACGCCGGGCGACCTACGCGCGGTCGACGGCCTGCATCCGAGCGCTGCCGCGACGGCACGACCGAAGGTGCCACCCAGAGAGGTCGTGAACGTCTCGAGCGCGGCGTCCCACAGCCGATCCGGTGTGACGTCGACGACGACGGCATGCTCGTCGATGAACGGCAGCGCGTCGTACGCCATGACGCCAACGCTAGAACGGCAAGGGCGCGACCCAAGCCGCAGTGCGCGACCCGGCCAGGCGCCCGAGGCACGGAGACCAGCAAGGCCGCGCACCTGAGGTGTTCACCCCGCGCTGTCACGGGCAGACCGGGCAGCACCCGACCACGTGAGGAGCCGGCATGTCCCGCGCCCTCGCCGGCCGCACCGCCCTCGTCACGGGCGTCACGAGCGGTATCGGACGCGCCACCGCTGAGCGCCTGCTCGGCGCCGGCATGCGCGTGGCCGGCTGCGCCCGGGACGCGCACCGGCTCGGGGTCGTCGCCGCGCAGCTTTCCGGGCTCGTCGTCTTCCCGGCCGACCTGCGCGACGCGCGGCAGCGAGCCGATCTCGTCAGCCGGGTGCTCGACCTGTTCGGCCGCATCGACGTGCTCGTGAACAACGCGGGCGTCGGCTACGTCGGCGCCGTCGTCGACATGGACGCCGACGACGTCGCGCGCATCTACGAGACGAACACGATCGCCCTGGTCGACCTGACGCGCAGAGTGCTGCCGCAGATGATCGCGCGCGGCGACGGCGACGTCGTCATGGTGTCGTCCGCGGCCATCTGGGCGACGCTGCCGCCGCTCACCGTCTACGCCAGCAGCAAGCACGCCGTCGACGGGTTCGTCGCCGGACTGCGCCGCGAGGTGAAGGACCACGGCGTCCGGGTGCACTCGGTCAACCCCGGGTTCGTCGCCACGGAGTTCCTCGCCCGCGCCGACCACGAGCACCCTCGCGAGGGTGAGGCGCCGACGTCGCCCGGGTCGAGCCCACAGGGTGTCGCGAGGGCGATCCGCGAGCAGCTCGAGAGCGGGAACGGCCGCACCCGTGCCGTGCCGCGGACCATGGGTCTGAGCCGGCTGCTCGCGCTGCCGGGCCTCTCGCACGTGTGCGACCTCGCGGTGCGGCCGGTGGCCGGCCGACTGGCCGGTCTCGGCCGGTACATGGCGGACACGCACAGCGCGCGCTGAACCACGGTTCGCCGATCGTCCGAACGGGGAACCTGGCCACCATGGCGGTCACCCGGCGCGAGATGCGCGGCCTCACGCCGCATGAGGTCTTCGACGTGCTCCGCGACGGCTTCACCTACGGCGACTGGGTCGTCGGCACGCGCACCATCCGCGCCGTCGACCAGGACTGGCCCGCGGTGGGGAGCCGGCTGCACTACACCGTCGGCTACGGCCCCATGCGGCACGACGACGAGACGGCGTCGCTGCGCTACGAGCCCGACCGCGAGCTCGAGCTGGAGGCGCACGCCTGGCCGGCCGGGACGGCGCACATCCGCATCACCGCCGAGCGCATCGACGTCGGCACCCGCGTCGAGATCGACGAGAAGCCGCACCGTGGACCGGCCAAGCTGCTGCACAACCCGCTGCTCGACATGCTCATCAAGGCGCGGAACGTCGAGACGCTGCGCCGGCTCGAGGCGAAGGCGGCCGGCCGGCGCTGAGCGCGCGTGTCGCCGCGAGCGCGATGCGCCCCGTCGTCGAGCCGCGCAGCGCCGCGCGGGCGGCGTTCGCGCCGCACGCGCCGTGCACACCGCCACCGGGGTGCGCCGACGACGACGCCAGGTACAGCCCCGCCACCGGTGTCTCCGGTCGGCCGAGCCCCGGCGTCGGGCGCAGGAACAGCTGCTGCGAGACGGCGGCGGTCCCGCCGTTGACCGCCCCTCCGCGCAGGCTCTGGTCGGCGTCCTCCAGGTCGCCCGGGAACTGCACGTGCCGCGCCACGATGCGGTCGGTGAAGCCCGGCGCGTACGCCTCCACCTGCGCCTCCACCCGGGCGACGAACCTGTCCCGCTCGGCGGCGTCCCACCGGCCGGTGAGGCCGTCGTCGCCGGCGTCGCCGCGTACGCGCGCGGGCACGTGCGTGTAGCCCCAGGCCGACTCGGTACCGGCGGGGGAGCGGGTCGGGTCAGCCGTCGTCATCTGGCCGACGATGAGGAACGGCGCCGACGGGACGACGCCGCGCTCGAGCTGCTGCGAGTACACCGTCAGGTCGTCCATCGACCCGCCGACGTGCACGGTGCCGGCGCGGCCGACGTCGGGGTTCGACCACGGCACCGGGGACGACAGCGCCCAGTCGACCTTCACCGTGGCGTCGTCCCACTGGAAGCGGCGCAGGTCGTCGAGCAGGCGCCCCGGCAGCAGAGACGGACCGACGAGGTCGAGGTACAGCGCGGGAGCGGGCACGTCGGCGAGCACGGCCCGCCGCACCCCGACCTCGCGACCGTCGGCGGTGCGCACCGCGACGGCCCGGCCGTCGCGCACCACCACCTTCGTCACCTCGGCACCGCACTCGAGACGACCGCCGCGCAGCATCAGCCGCGTCACCAGCGCGTCGGTGAGCCGCTGCGCGCCGCCCTCCGGCACGGGGAAACCGACGGACTGGCCGAGCATCGCGAGCAGCCAGCCGAACACCGCGCTGCCGGGGGCGGACGGCGGCAGGTCGGTGTGCAGCGCGTTGCCCGCGAGCAGCGTCGCGGCGCCCTCGCCGCGGAACTCCTCAGCGGCGAACCGGCGCACCGGCAGCACGCCGAAGCGCGCGAACCGGGCGGCGTCGGTGCCGAGCGCGCGGGCCAGCCGCAGCGCCGACCGGACCGGCGGGAAGGGAGTGAACAGCGCGCCGAGCAGGGCGGGGGAGAGCCGTCGCCAGTCGGCGGCGAGGCGCTCCCAGGCCTCGCCGTCGCCGTCGCCGAACTGCTCGACCGACGCCGCGGTCACCGCCGGCTCTCGCGACAGCAGCGCGGCGCGCCCGTCGCGGAAGGGGTGCGCGAGCACGGCCGGCGCGTGCACCCAGCGCAGGCCGTGCCGCTCGAGCTCGAGGTCGCGCAGCGCCGGCGACGCGACGCCCAGCGGGTAGAAGGCGCTGAACAGGTCGGTGAGGTAGCCCGGCGCGGTCACCTCGGCGCTGCGCACCGCGCCGCCGGGCGTGCTCTGCGCCTCGAGCACGAGCACGTCCCAGCCGGCGTCGGCGAGCAGGTTCGCCGCGACCAGGCCGTTCGGGCCGGCTCCGACGACGACGGCGTCGACCGAGCTCACGAGGCGCGCCGCAGCAGGTCGTGCTCGACGAGCGCCGTCGGCAGGACGACGCCGAGCACCTCGGCGCGCGACACGTGCGCCTCCTCGCCGAACGCGCGCACCAGGGCCTCGAGCGAGGTGAGCCCGGCGCGCAGCACGCCGCGGGTGCCGAGGCGCTGCGCGGCGCGGTCCGGGTCGCCGCCGTCGGGCGGCAGGTGCGGCGTGAGGTCGGCGGCGGCCGGGTCGTGGTGCGGCGCCTCGCGCAGGCAGGCCTCGAGCAGCCACCGCGCGCCCCGAGCGCCGGCCGGCACGTCGGACAGCAGCGCGGCGACCTGCGCCGGGCGCAGCGCCTCGTCCGGCCGCGGGTCGACCTCGGCCAGCACCTGCGCCGTGGCGCAGACGAAGCCGTCGAGCAGGTCGGTGCCCTCGACGTCCTCCTCGAGCAGCTCGGCGAGCAGGTCGACGGCGACGTCGGCCGGCAGGCCGTCGACCAGCTCGGCCGTCACGGCGGCCGTCGCGGCCGGAGCCGGCACCTGCAGCCAGCCGCCCGGTCCGACTCCTGCACGCGACCGGACGTACCGCGCCAGCGCGAGGCACGCGGTCAGCCCCTCGACGACGTCGGCCTCGTCGGTGAGGCCCTCGCTCTCGACCAGCCGGCGGACCGTCTTCAGCGGTCCGTCGACGCGGTCGAGGCCGCGGCTGCCGCTCTCGATCGCGGCGCCGGCGAGCACCACGGCGGTGGCGGTGAGCCAGGCCGTGCCCGGACCGCCCTCGGCCGTGAGCCGCGGTGCGAGCTGCTCGGCGAGCACGCCGTCGGCGTCGCCGGGACCGGCCACCGCCGCGGCCAGCCGCACCCAGAGCCGGGCCAGCCGTGCCAGCCCGGCGTCGTCGAGCATGCCGAGGCTGCGCAGCAGCTCGCCGTCGGGCAGCCCGGCGCCGAGCACCTGCCGCGCCAGCCGGGCGACGACGCTGACCGCGGCCCGCACCGTCTCCTCGCGGTCGGAGCCGCCGAGCAGGAACGTGAGGGCGGCCTCGGCGCGTCGGCCGGGCTCGGTGCCGGCGAGCAGGACAGGCAGGTCGGCGACCAGGCGCAGTGCCTCGGTCTCGAACGGACCGGTCTGCTCGAGCACGGCCTCGCGGTGGGCCGGCTCGCTGAGCTGCACGGCGGCCACCAGCGCGGCGCACAGCCGTTCGCCGAGCTCGACGGAGTAGTCGTCCGGCGCGAGGTCGACGGCACGCACGAGCCGGGTGGTGATCTGCTCGGCGTCGAGGTCGCCGCGGTAGTGGGCGAGGACGGCGTCGGCCAGCGTCTGCGCGGGGGAGCGGTCGACGGCGCGGTCGTGCGCGTCGTCGTGCAGCAGGCCCTCGAGGTCGTCGGCCAGCCAGGGGGTCAGCCGGCCGCGCAGCGCCTCGACGAGGTCGGCCACCGGCAGCTGCAGCTCGGCGGCCAGCTGCTCGCAGTCGACCGGCGCCGCCCAGAACCCCGGCTCGGGCTCGCCGTCGACGACGGCGAGCAGCACCATGCGCCCCTCGTCGCCGGGCTGGCCGGGAAGGGCGGCGACGAACGGCGCGACCGGGAGCGACCACGACAGCGACCGGCCCTCCGACAGCACCCGCACGGTGAGCGTCGGGGCGCTCGGGCCGTCGGAGGAGACGTCGACGCGGGTGCCGGGGCGGTCGAGCTGGTCACCGGTGCCGGGCGGCAGGAAGGTGTGGAGCACGACCGCGGGCTCGAGGGTGTCCGCGGCGTGCGCGTGCAGGACGGCGCCGGCGGCGCAGGCGTACACGGGCGGCGCGTGCTGCTCGGGTGCGGTCATCCCTCCAGTCTGGACGTTGCCCGGACACAGCACAGCCCGGCCACCCACAGGGCGACCGGGCTGATGCTGTCCTCGACTCCTTACGGGGCGTGCGGCCGGTGCTCGGTGTCCCACGGCTGCGCCACGCTGGGGCCTCCTTCTCCGCTCGCTGAACGGACAGGTGCCCTGCCATTGCGCCTCCACCGGGCGCTCTCGTCAATCCCCCGACCGGGGGGAGGGCGGGTACGGCTCGGGCTCGGCCGGCGCGAGCGCCGGGTCGTCGACGGCGAAGGTGCGCACCCGCCCCGGGCCGCTGGTGCGCGTCTCCAGCCGCACGGTCACCCGGCCGGACCCCGATCCCTGCACCCACCCGCGGCCGTGCTCGGCGTGCACCACGTCCTGGCCCGGGCGCCACGACGGCGCGCTCGGCGCCGGATGCACCGGCGCGTCGACGACGGCGTGCTCGGCCGCGTCGTCGGCGTCGTCGAACAGGTCGTCCTGCGTCCAGTCGGTGAGCCCGGTGACGCCGACGCCGAGCAGCCGGACGCCGCCGGTGGTGTCGACCTCGCCGAGCAGCCGGCGCGCCACCCGCGCCACGACGCGCACGTCGTCGGTGGGGCCGCGCAGGGTCGCGGAGCGCGACAGCGTCGAGAAGTCGTGCGCGCGCACCTTGACCGTCACCGTGCGCCCGGACAGGCCGTCGGCGCGCAGTCGCGATGCCACCCGCGAGGAGAGCGTGTCGAGCAGCGCGCGCAGCGCCGCCGGCTCGACGACGTCGCGCTCGAAGGTGTCCTCGGCGCTGACGGACTTCGCGTCCCGGTCCGGCTCCACCCGCCGGGTGTCGCGGGCCTGCGCGAGCTGCCACACCGAGGTTCCCGCGGCCTGCCCGAGCAGGTCGACGACGTCCCGCTCGGCCTGCCGGCGCACGTCCGCGACCGTCGTCAGTCCAGCCGCGCGCAGCCGCGCCGCCGTGCGCGGGCCGACGCCCCACAGCCGCCCGACGGGCAGCGGCGCGAGCAGGTCGAGCTCGGTGCCGGGCGGCACGACGTGCAGCCCGTCCGGCTTGTCCATGTCGGAGGCGAGCTTGGCGACGAGCTTCGACGTGCCGGCGCCGACCGACGCGACGAGCCCGGTGGCTCCGCGCACGTCGGCGCGGAGCCGCTCGGCCAGCCGCCGCACGCCGTCGGCGGACAGGTCGGCGTGCTCGCCGCCGGCGAGGTCGACGTAGGCCTCGTCGAGCGACAGCGGCTCGACCAGCGGCGACAGCGCGCGCAGCAGGTCCATGACGACGCTGCTCGCCGCCTTGTAGGCGGCGAACCGCGGCGAGAGCACGGCCGCACGCGGGCAGCGCCGCCGCGCCTCGGCGGTCGACATGGCCGAGCCGACACCGTACGCGCGGGCCTCGTAGCTCGCCGTCGCGACGACGCCGCGCGGGCCGGTGCCGCCGA
The DNA here is from genome assembly GCA_035554015.1 of Mycobacteriales bacterium. GTDB lineage: Bacteria > Actinomycetota > Actinomycetes > Mycobacteriales > SCTD01 > DATLGD01. The sequence goes on along the minus strand of DATMJH010000086.1, from coordinate 5,510 downwards.
CGACGACCGGCCGGCCGGCCAGTGAGGGCTTGTCGCGCTGCTCCACGGAGGCGTAGAACGCGTCGAGGTCCAGGTGCAGGACGCTGGGCTCGGCGCGCACGGGCGACATGCTCGCGCACAATGGCCGCACGGCAGGGACCGGAAGGGGACAGCGTGATCGTCAAGCGCAAGCGGCTGGACAAGGTGCAGGTGACCTTCGTGCTCGACGAGCCGCCGGCCGAGCAGCCGGTGTTCGTCGCGGGGGACTTCAACGACTGGTCGCGCGACACCGCGTTCAAGAGGGCCAAGGACGGCTCACTGCGTGCGACGGTCACGGTCCCGCAGGGCGAGAGGGTCTGCTTCCGCTACGTCACGGCCGACGGCCGGTGGTTCGACGAGCCGCAGGCCGACGCCTACGAGCCGAACGACCAGGGCGGCAGCAACTGCATCGTGCTGCCCTAGCGGACGGCGGAGCGGCTCGCCTGCGACGTCGGGCACGGCCAGGCGCGGGCGCACGCGCGGCAGGCGCGGGTGCCCAGCAGCGTGCGGCGCGGGACGTGCAGGTCGGCGACGGCGTGCAGCCGCGCGGTCAGCTCGGCGATCCGGGCCAGCGCCTCGTCGAGCGCGGCGTCCTCGACGGCGCCGGCGGGCCCGCGCTCGAGGACGGTCCGTGAGGTCACGAGTCCGACGGTAGGGCGGTCCGTCGTGGCTGGTCCAGGCCTGGTCAGGCCGTCCGGTGGACGCAGCTGGGACGGCGGTGTGCGCGGCGCGGCGTGCCGCGGTGGACAGCGGGTGGACCGGCGTGTGGGCTCCACCGCCGCCCACGGCGGGAACCGCGCTGACCAGGGCGGACGCCGTCCACACCGTGTGGATCGCAACCGGTGCGGGCTAGTACCAGTTGTTGGCCTGCCAGAAGCGCCAGGCGGCGCACGGCGAGCCGTAGGACTGGGTGATGTAGTCGACGCCCCAGCGCACCTGCGTCGCCGGGTTGGTGCGCCAGTCGGCACCGGCGCTGGCCATCTTCGCGGCCGGCAGCGACTGCGGGATCCCGTAGGCGCCGCTCGAGGGGTTCGTCGCCGTGTGGTCCCAGTTGCTCTCGCGCACCCACAGCCGCTCGAGGCAGGAGAACTGGTCGGCCTGACCGAGCTCTGCCAGCAGCGCCCGGGCGACGGCCCGCGGGTCCTGGGCCCGCCGGGCCCGGCTGGCGCGCTCGCGCTCCCGCTGCTCGGCCGCGGCGCGGGCCCGGGCGGCGGCGGCCTGCGTGGCGCCCTCGCGGGCCTGCGCGGTGAGGCGCTGCTCGTGCGCGGTCTGCGTCGGCGCTGCCGACTCGGCGGAGGAGTCGTGCGCAGCTGCGGCGGCGGGAGCCGCCGCACCGGCGTCCGGCAGCAGCAGGGGAGCGGCGCCGACGCCGGCGAGGGCGAGGGCCACGAGGACAGGGGTCAGGACGGGGCGCAGCGAGGCGCGGAGGCGGGACACGGCTCTCCAGCGGGGCGGCGGGCCGTGGGGCCGCACGCCGCCCGGTGCAGGCCGCACGAGACGGGCCTGCTCGGGGTCAGGGACGGCTCCGACGGTAGGCGGCACGTGCTAGCAATTGCAAGCAGAGTCGTCGTGGGCATGGTCACGCCGGGCGGGCGCCGCGGAGCCGGCTCGTAGGCTGCGGTCGTCAGGCCCCCGGCCGGGAGGAGCGCGGTGAGCGTCACCCTGAGCAACCCGACGAGCAGCGCCGTCATGGAGGCGCTGCGCCGCGAGGCGAGCACCGCGGGCTCGGCCGCCCGCACGCTGGCGTTCACGCTCATCGTGGACGCGCTGTCGCAGGGCCCGAAGCAGCTCGCCGGCTGGGAGGACGTCGCCATGGAGGCGGCGGCCACCCACCCCTGCCGGCTGATCCTGCTCACCCGCGACCCCGACCGCAGCAGCTTCCCGTCGAGCCCGCTCGAGGTCGAGGTGTCGGGCTGGTCGCGCAGCTGCCCGACCGAGCGGCTGCGAGTCACCGTGCCGTTCGTCGACAGCCCGCGCATCGAGGCGGTGCTGCGCGGCGTGCTCGCCAACGACGTCCCCGTCGTGTGCTGGTGGCCGTGCGGCACCCCCACCGCGCTGCAGCTCGAGATCATGTCGAAGTTCGTGCAGCGCCGCGTCTTCGACTCCGGCAGCGGCGACGACCCGCTGCTCGCGCTGCAGACCATCCGCAGCGAGTACCGGCCCGGCGACTCCGACCTGTCGTGGGGCCGTGTCTCGGCGCTGCGCAGCCTGGTGACCGCGTCGCTGGACTGGCGCGGCGGCGAGGTCGTACGCGCCGAGGTCGAGATGGGCAGCGTCGCGAGCGCGCTGCTGGTCGGCAACTGGATCGAGCGGCTGACCGGGGCGCGCGTCGAGTACGTCGACACGACCGAGGAGTGCACCCGGCTGGTGCTGCAGTGCCGCACCGAGGACGGCGAGGACTACCGGCTGCGCTTCGAGCAGGAGGACGGCCGCTTCTTCACCGTGGCGATGGACGACCACGAGCCGTTGCGGCACGTCGGCCCGTCGACGTCGCCGAGCTCGCTGCTGAGCACCGAGCTCGACCACTTCGGTGAGGACCGCATGTTCCGCGACGTGCTGGAGGGGCTCAGCCTGTAGCGGCGCCTCGGGGGCACGCGCTCGCGACGCCCGGCCCCGTGAGGGCGCCGCCTGTCCACAGATCCGTCGCGCACGCCCGCACCGGTCCCTTCACGCGGCACCGTGCGACGCATGTCCTCACCTGCGCCGTCCCTTCCGCCCTCCGCTCCTGCCGAGCCGCCCGTCGCACGGATGCGGTCCGCCGGGGAGCTGGCCGCCGCCCTGCCGCACCTGTGCGGGTTCGTGCCGCACGAGAGCCTGGTGCTCATCTCGCTGCGCGGGCCGCGACAGCGCGTGGGTCTGACCATGCGGGTCGACCTGCCGCCACCCGAGCACGAGGCGGCACTGGTCCGGGAGCTGGTGCCCCGGCTGGTGGCCGACGGCGCGCGGGCCGCGATCACGTTCGTCGTCACCGAGGAGGCCGGCGAGCGGCCGCGCGCGGCCCTGGCCGACGCGCTCCGGCGCGGCCTGCGCCGCGCCGGCATCCGCTCGCGCGACCGGGTGCTGCTGCGCGACGGCCGGTGGTGGTCGTACGACTGCACCGACCTGCGGTGCTGTCCGCCGGGGGGCACGCCGCTGAGCGGCGCCGCCGAGAGCGTGCAGCTGGTCGAGGCGCGGGCTGCCCTCGACGGCACCGCTGTGCTGCCGTCCCGGGAGGCGCTCGTCGCGTCGCTGGCCGCGCCCACCGACCCCGCGCTGGCCGACCGGCTCGCCGCCGCTTCCGCCGCCCGGGAGCGCCGGCTGCGCGTCGAGGGTCGGGTGCGAGTTGGTCGCGAGGCGCTCGCGCACTGGCGGCGGGCGCTGCGCCGGGTGCTCGACCGGGAGGTCACGCCGAGCGACCCGGTCGCCGACCTGCACCTGGGACCGGCCGCCCGGGCCGCGCTGGTCGTCTCGCTGGCCGACGCCGTCGTGCGCGACGAGGTGCTCACCTGGGCGATCGACGACAGCGAGCCGCTGCTGTCGCTGCTGCTCGAGCTCGCCGGCTCGAGCGTCCCGCCGCACGACGCGCCGGTGTGCGCGCTGGTTGGCTGGGTGGCGCACGCCCGCGGCACCGGCGCGCTGGCGAACGTGGCGCTCGACCGCGCCCTGGCGAGCGACCCGTCCTACGGGCTGGCGCTGCTGTGCCGGCACGCCCTCGACAGCCAGGTCTCCCCGGCCGCCGTCAAGGCGCTGCTGCGCGACGCCCGCGGCGCGCTGCACCGCGAGCACCCGTGGACGGCGCCGGCATTCCGGTAGCGCGGCGATAGCGTCCGCCGGGTGCGAGCCGCCGCCGACCTCGACCTGCCGTTCCTCGACCCGGCCGACACGACGGTGTCCGGCACGGCGTTCCACGACGCCGTGCGCGAGGTCGCGACGCGGAGCTGGCTGGCCCGGCAGCCGCTGGGCTACGTCGTGCTCGACCGCGACGCCGGCGAGTTCTTCCTTCGCTGCCGCGACGCCGTCTTCCCCGGGCAGAAGATCGCCGAGCTGTTCGGCGTCGAGAGCGGACCGCTGCGCGAGGAGATCGACCGCAACCTGCTGCACCTCGACGGCGAGGTGCACCGGCGGCTGCGCTCGCTGGTCGGCCCGTCGTTCACGCCGCGCGCCGCCGACCGCTGGCGCCCGCTGCTCCGGCAGATCGTCGCCGAGCTGTTCGCGCAGGTCGAGGCCGACGGGCGGTGCGACGTGGTGCCGGCACTGGCCGTGCCGTACCCGGCGCGCACCATCGCCACCGTGATGGGCGCGCCGCTCGAGGACGCCCTGCGGCTCGCCGAGTGGTCGCAGTGGATCCAGCGGCAGTTCGACCCGCCCGCGCTCATGGCCGACCGCCCGCGCATCGAGCAGGCGTGCACCGAGTTCTACGCCTGGTGCGACGAGCTGCTCGCCCGGAAGCGGGCGCAGCCGGCTGACGATCTGGTGTCGCAGCTCCTCGCCGTCGAGGAGCAGGGCGACCGCCTCTCCGACGTCGAGCTCGTGCACCTGGTCCTCAACGTGCTCATCGGCGGCGTCGACACGACGCAGGCGCAGCTCGCGCACGCGCTGCGGCTGTTCGCCGAGCACCCGGACCAGTGGGCGCTGCTCGGCCGCGAGCCCGAGCGGGCGCCCGCCGCGGTGCAGGAGGTGCTGCGGCACGAGCCGATCACGCCCTTCACCGCGCGCATCACGCTGCGCGACGTCGCCTACCGCGACGTCCTGTTCCCCGGGGGCACGGTCGTGATGGTCTGCACCCTCTCCGGCAACCGCGACGGCGCCGGGCCGGACGCTTTCGACATCACCGCCGAGCGCCCGGGCGCCCGGCTCATGACCTTCGGCGCCGGGGTGCACTTCTGCCTCGGCGCCAACCTGGCCCGGGCCGAGCTGGAGGAGGCGCTGGCCTTCCTCGTGCCGCGCATGCCGGGCCTGCGCCTCGACGGCGACCCGGTGCACGGCACGGTGCAGGGCGTGTACGGGATGGAGCGGCTGCCGGTGGCGTGGGAAGCGCGTGACGCCTGACCGCGCGCGCTCGCTGGTCCTGGCCCGCACCCGGCTCGGCGTGCCGCCGACGGTCCCCGAGCTGCGGTTGCACCTGGCCGACGACATGGACGCGGCGTGGCAGTCGCTGCAACGCGAGCTCGACGACGGCGAGCTGCCGCCGCCGTTCTGGGCGTTCGCGTGGGTAGGGGGGCAGGCGCTGGCCCGGTACGTGCTCGATGCGCCGGCCGAGGTGCGCGGGCGCCGGGTGCTCGACCTGGCCAGCGGCTCGGGCCTGTGCGCGCTGGCGGCCCGCCGCGCCGGCGCCGGGCAGGTGCAGGCGGTCGACGTCGACCCCGTCGCCGGGTGCGCCATCGGGCTGAACGCCGCGGCGAACGGGCTGGACGTCGACGTCGTCACCGCCGACCTGCTCGACGAGGCGCCGCCGGACGTCGACGTCGTGCTGGCCGGTGACGTCTTCTACGACGCGGCGATGGCCGCCCGCG
>DATMJH010000085.1:0-12762 GCA_035554015.1 Mycobacteriales bacterium | reverse complement strand
GTCCGGGTCGTCGTAGTCGAGCGTGGTGTCGACGTCAGCCCGACCATGGTGGAGCGGGCGCGCGAGCTCGTGACCGCGCCCGGCGTGCGTTTCGAGCTGGGCGACGGTGCCACCCTTCGGCAGGTGGCCACCGGCTCGGCCGACCTCGTCCTCACCTTCACGGTGCTCCAGCACATCCCCGACGAGCGGCTCATCGTCGGGTACCTGCACGAGGCCGCCCGCGTGCTCCGACCCGGTGGCGTGCTCGTCGCGCAGTGGAACGGCATGGACGGCCGGCGGCGGTGGGCGCTGCGGCGCGCGCTGCTCAGCAGCCCGCTCGGCCGGGTCCGACCCGGCGACGACCCGTGCGGCCGCGAGGTCGCCGAGTTCCTCGGCAGCCGGGTGCCGGTGAGCCGGATGCGCGCGCACGTGGAGCGGGCCGGCCTGGAGGTCGTCGAGGTCCGGGGCGGCGGCACGCTGTTCAGCTGGCTGTGGGCCCGCCGCCCCGGCTGACCCGCGTCCGCACCCGCTGCACCAGCCGGCGGGTGCGGACCAGACGGACGAATGCCGCCGTCCGGTGCCGGGCCGGCAGCCGGCGGATGCCGCGCGTCACGATCGTCCGATCGGTCAGCGGCGTGCCCGCCCACGGCGTCTGCCGCAGCAGCGCCCGGTACGCCCCGACGTGCGGGGAGTCGCACAGGTAGTGCCACGGCTTGCACAGCCACGGCCCCTCGAAGTGCACGACGGCCGGGTCGGCGCGCGCGGCCCGCACCGCGTCCGGGCCGAGCAGCCGCTCGGCCCGCTCGGCCCAGTGCCAGAAGCTGTTCTGCGCGTTCCACCGCGGGTGGAGCTCGAGCCAGCCGGCGCCGAGCGCGAGGTTGAGCGCGTCCTGGTCGACCCACAGCAGCCGCTCGCCCTCCCGCCGCACGACGTCGAGCAGCTGCGAGGACGTGCCGAGCTCGCGCATCCGGGCCAGGTCCATGACGAGCACGCCGGAGTTGAGGTAGCGCTCGGGATCGGCGCCCAGGTGGCGCAGCCGGTCGGCCGCACTCGGCTCGACGACGTTGCGCACCGCCGCGAGGGGCAGTCCGTCCAGCGGGACGGTCCACAGCTCGTCGAGCGGTCGCCGCACCATGGTGTCGGCGTCCAGGTAGACCAGCCGGTCCAGGTGCGGCAGCGCCTCCGGCAGCACCAGCCGGGCGCAGCTCACCGCGCCGCCGTGGGCCAGCACCCCGCTCGGGAGCCGGCCGAGACTCAGCGCGTCGACCGGGAGCGGGTGCAGCCGGCCGCCCTCGCGGTCCACCATGCCGGCGAGCCGGCGCAGGTCGTGGGCCGTCACGTCGCCCGCATGCGTGAGGTGGACGTCGACACCGCCGCCGTGCGCGCGCAGGCACGACAGGACGGCGGTGGCCGTCCACGGCAGGTACGCCCGGTCGGTCGCGAGGGCGACGGCGCGGGTCGTCACGCGCTCACCGTGCGGCGGCTGTGTGCCGGCACGGACCAGCGACACGGCGTCCGGGGGCCCACCGGTAGGGTCGTCGTCGATCGCGGCCGGCCCGCGGCGGGCCTCCCGCTCCGCACCGATGTCCTGACGCGACCGGTCCGGAGGCGGCGCAGCGACCACAGGCGGGGAGACGATGGGCATCCGGTCACGCGCCGCTCGGCTGCGTCGGGCGCTGGGGCCGCCGCCGGTGCCCCCGCCGGATCCCTCCGCCCCGGTGCAGCCACCCCTCGAGAGCATGATCACGGACGCTGAGCGGCGGGTCATCGACGAGGTCCGCATGCACACCATGATCAGCACCGAGCGGCTGCTGGCGAACATGGACGCCGTCGAGTACGTCGTGCGGCGCGGCGTGCCGGGTGCGCTGGTGGAGTGCGGCGTGTGGCGAGGTGGCTCGGTGGCCGCCATGATCCGGGTCCTCCAGCGCCTCGGCGTCGAGGACCGCGACGTCTACCTCTACGACACCTTCAGCGGCATGACCGAGCCCGAGGAGGTGGACACCTCGCCGCTCGAGCCGCCCGCCACGGTCACCTGGCAGACCACGCCGGAGGGCAGGAAGCCGTGGCGGTGGGCGTTCGATCCCGCCATCTACGACGAGCAGACCGTGCGCGAGTTCGTGCTGTCGACCGGGTACCCGGCGCAGCGGGTGCACCTGGTCCGCGGCCCGGTCGAGGAGACGCTGCCGGCGCACGCCCCCGACCGGCTGGCGCTCCTGCGGCTCGACACCGACTGGTACCGCTCCACGCTGCACGAGCTCGAGCACCTCTACCCGCGCCTGTCGCCGGGCGGGGTCCTCATCGTGGACGACGTCGGGCACTGGGACGGCGCGCGCAAGGCGGTCGACGAGTACTTCTCCACGTCGGCACCGCCGATCATGCTCAGCCGCACCGACTACTCCGGACGGCTCGGCGTCAAGCACTGACAGCCCGGGCTCGTGCACCGGCCCCCGCGCGTACGGCGCGTCGGCAGCGTCACGGGCTCAGCGGTCCCGGCCACACGCCCGCCGGCGGCGGCCCGGCCGGCGGTCGCGAGCTGCGGCGCGACACCATCAGCAGGTGGCAGCCCAGGCGGCGCACACCTGGCGTGCGCGTCGCGACCGCCTCGATGCCGTCGACGACGCGGCGGCCGGCGGCGCCGGCGCCGTCGAGGCGTTTTGCGGTACGGCTCTGCGGCGGCGGGAACTCGAACGTCGACCACGACACCGGGTCGAGGCCGGCAGCGGCGAACAGCGCGCGGGTCTCGGCGTACTTGTGGTGGGTGTGCGGCAGCCACACCTCGGCGCCGCCGGGCGTCAGGGACGGGTCGACCGGCTCGGGCCACACCCACGGGCGGCGGGTGATGAGCCCGGGGCGGTCGGCGCCGAGCGCCTTCTCCAGCCACGGCCCCAGGTGCGACAGCGGTGAGCGCAGCGGCATCTCCGACGCGTTGTTGGTCGTCATGACGAACACGCCGCCGGGCCGCAGCACGCGGGCGATCTCCCAGACGGCGAGCTCGGGCCGCACGAGGTGCTCGATGACCTCGCTCATCACCACCACGTCGACGCTCGCCTCGGGCAGCGGCAGCTGCTCGGCGCCGGCGGCGAGCAGCGACCGGCGCACCCGGCCGGCGGCGGCCGACGGCTTGTCCCGGGCGAACACCAGGTGGTGGTGCGCGAGGTCGGTGCCGACGTAGTGCACGTCGAGGTCGGCGAGGCGGTCGGCCACCAGCGCCGACCCGCAGCCGACGTCGAGCACCCGGCCACCGGCGGGCACGGCGCGCCGCACCTGCTCGGCGACGAGGTCGTACCTCAGCTCGTGCCGGTGCTGGTGGTAGGCCCCCCAGAGGTCGAACTCCTCCTCGACGGTGGGCACCCGCTCGTCGTAGTGCCGGCGGAAGCTCAGGGCGTCGACGGTCCGGAACCGCTCGATCTCCCGCTCGGTCTCGCGCCGGCCGTCGCGCCGGTAGAGCAGCCAGACCCACGCCCAGAACGACAGCAGGCCGGCCATCGCAGGACCGCGCCGCGACCGGTCGCGGACGACGGTCGCGAGCAGCACCGCGGGGACGCCCGAGCGCACGGGCTGCACGTCGGCGAGCCGGAACAGCCGCCGGGCGAGGGCTCTCACCGCGCCGACCATACTGCCGGCGTGACCGACGTCGTCAGGAGCAGCGCGTGGTCCGCGTCGCCGGCGCCGGAGGTCTCGGTGGTGGTGTCGACGGTCGACCGCGCCGACTTCCTGCCCGGCCTTCTCGCGGCCCTGGAGGCGCAGCGCGGCGCTCCGCCGTTCGAGGTGGTGGTGGCCGACGACGGCTCGCGGGACGGCACGTGGCAGGAGCTGACCCGCCGGGCCGCCGCGACCTCGCTGCCGCTGTGCGCGCTGCGGCTCGGCGAGAACCGGGGTGCCGGTGCGGGGCGCAACGCGGCCGTCGCGCTGGCGCGCGCACCGGTCGTCGCGTTCACCGACGACGACTGCCTGCCGACGCCCGGGTGGGTCGCCGCGCTGGCAGCGGCGTTCACGGCTGCCGGCCCAGGCGAGCGGGTGGACGTCGTCCAGGGGCGCACCGAGCCGGAGCCGGTGCAGCCGCCGGGCACCTGGGCCCGCAGCCTGTGGGTCACCGGGCCGACGCCGTGGCTGGAGACGTGCAACATCGCCTACCGCCGTGCGGCGTTCGAGGCCGTGGGCGGCTTCCCGCAGGGCGACGTGCTGCTGAGCCGGGCCGGCCGCGGGCAGGGGTTCGGCGAGGACACCTGGCTCGGCCACCAGGTGCTGGCGCGCGGCGGCGGGCGGGTGTTCGCCGCCGACGCCGTGGTGCACCACCGCTGGCGCCCGGCCGGCTTCCGTGACCACGTCGCGGAGCGGCGGCTGCTCACGCTGTTCCCGGCGCTGGCGCGGCGGGTGCCGGCGGTCGCCGACAGCTGCTGGGGCGGGGTGTTCCTGAGCCGGCGCACCGCGGCGGTCGACCTGGCGGTGCTCTCGGTCGCCGGAGCAGCCGTCGCCCGCCGCCCGCTGTGGCTCGTCGGCGTCCTGCCCTGGCTGACGACGAGCTGGCAGCCGGCCCGGGCGCGCCGCGGGTCGCTGCCGCTGCGGCTCGGCCAGGCCGCCGTGGCCGACGTGGCCGGGCTCGTCGCGCTGCTGCGCGGGTCGGTGCGGCATCGCCGGCTGGTGCTGTGAGCGCCGGCGCCGGCCCGGTGCTGCCCGGCACCGGCTCGGTGCTCGGCGTGCTGCACCTGCCGGACGGTGACGCGCCCGCCGAGCTCGAGGCGGCGCGGCGACGGCTGCTCCGGCTGTACCGGCCGGTCCTGCCGGGCTGCGAGGTCCGCAGCCGCTGGCACGAGCCGTCGCGCACCGCCGTGCTCGCCGTCACCACGACGGGCGAACTCCCTGCGCGCGGGCGCTGGGGCGTACCGCCGGCGCCGGCCGACCCGGCCGCCGGCGGCCCGTGGGTGACCTGGGACGGCGACGACCGCACGCTGACCGTGCGCACGTCGTCGACGTCGGTCGCGACGCTGCGCACGGCGTCGAGCGGGACGCGCAGCGCGTGGGCGACGCGGTCGCTCGCGGTGCACGCGCTGCTCGGCCGGCGGCCCGCCGTGCGCGCCGACGTCGTCGCGGAGCACGTGCTGCTCGACTGCACGATCGGCGACGACGACCTGCTCGACGGCACGAGCCGCGTGCCCGACGGGGCCGTGCTGACCGCCTCCGCCGACGGCGTCCGCACGACGACGACGGTCGAGGACGCCGTCCGCTACGCGCCCGGTGAGCCCACGACGCCGACCCGGCTGCGCGCCGCCGCGCTCGAGGCCGCCGAGCTGCTGGGCGACGTCCCGGGCGCGTGCCTGGGGCTGACCGCCGGCCGCGACAGCGGCCTGCTCGCCGCGGCGCTCGTGTGCACCGGACGCCGTCCGCCGGCCTTCACCATGGGCTGGCCCGGCCTGCCCGACGTCGACGGCGCCGCCCTGCGGGCCGCCCGGCTGGGGCTGGACCACCGGGCGGTGCCGCTGGCCGACCTCGACGGCCACGTCGTCGCCTCGACCGAGGACCTGACGCGCGCCCTGCAGCGCCGGCGGTCGCCGGCGGCGCTCGTCGACGCGGTGCTGCGCCGCACCCGCTGGTCGGACGGCGCGGACCTGCCCCGCAACGCGCTCGTCGGCGACCTCGCGTGGTCCGGTCCGCCGGTGGTGTGGCTGTCGGGGTCGGGCGGCGAGCTGGCGCGGGCCCTGTACTGGCACGAGGCGCCGCCGGGCACGCCGGAGCTCGCCGCCTTCCTCGGCCCGCGCACCGGGGGGCTGGCACGCCCGGCCGCCGACCGGCTCGCCGAGCGCGTGACTGCCGAGCTCGACCGCGCCCGAGCCTGCGGGCGGACGGGACGCGGCGGTCTCGACGTGCTCTACCTGCGCAGCCGGATGCGCGGCTGGCTCGGCAACGTGGCGCCGTCGCCGGCGTTCTCCGGCTTCCTGCCCGGGCTGCTCGAGCCGGCGACCGTCCGGGTGCTGCTCGACGTGCCGGAGGACCAGCGGCGCACGGGCGCCCTGTTCGCCGCCGTCGCCGACGGCCTGCTCGCCGAGGGCGGCGCCGCGGGCGCACACCCGCCACCGGTGAAGCCCCCGGGGCGGCGTCGGCTCGCCCGCCTCCGCAGCGACCCGCTGTCGGACGCGCGGCTGCTGCGCCGGGTGCTGCGCCGGCTCGACGCGACCGGCCCCGGCGTCGCCCGCGAGGTGCTGGGGGAGCGCTGGTGGCGGCTGGCGCTCGACCAGGCGCCGTCGCGGCCGCACGTGCGGCAGTGGCTCTGGAACGCCGTCGCCGTCGACGCGCTCGCCGTCGTGGCCGCCGACCTGTGAGGAGCCGGTGGTGACGGCCGACGAGCCGCCCGAGGTGACGGTGGTCGTCCCGGTGCTCGACGGGGCGGCAGTGCTGGGCGGCTGCCTCGACGCGCTGGCCGCGCAGCGCGGCCCGTCGTTCGAGGTCGTCGTCGTCGACAACGGCTCGCGCGACGGCAGCGCGGAGCTGGCCCGCCGGCACCCGCTCGCGCCGCGGGTCGTGCACGAGCCGCGTCGCGGCTCGTACGCCGCGCGCAACGCCGGGATCCGCGCCGCCCGGGCCGGCGTGGTCGCCTTCACCGACGCCGACTGCCGCCCCGAGCCGGACTGGCTGCACGAGGCGCTCTCGGCGCTCGCGGACGCCGACCTCGTCGGCGGCGCCGTCGAGGCCGTCGTGTCGGCGCGGCCCACGGTGTGGGAGCGCTACGACCGCGCGACCTACCTCGACCAGGAGCGGACCGTGCGCGACGAGTCGTACGCCGCCACCGCCAACCTGGTGGTGCGGGAGGAGGTCCTGCGTGCCGTCGGCGGCTTCGACCCCGCGCTGGCCTCCAGCGGCGACCTCGACCTCGGGCGCCGCGCCACCGCCACGGGCTACCGCCTCGTGCACGCCCCGCGGGCCCGCGTGCGGCACGTCGCGCGACGCACGGCGCGGCAGTCGTGGCGGCTCAACCGGCGGCTCGGCGCCGGCTGGCGCGACCTCGCGCGGCGCGGGCAGCGGCCGGTGGCCTGGCGCGAGCCGGCCCTGCGCGTGCCGCTGCGGTGGGCGGTCGGGCGGGTGCGCGCCGACGGCCTGGGCGGCGGCCGCGTGCGGCCCGCCCTCGTGCACGCGACGGTGCTCGCCGCGCGGTGGACCGGCCGGCTGCTCGGCGACCGGCGGCGGTGACACAGCCGCGGCGGCCGCCGGCGACCCGGCCGGCGACCCGGCAGACCGGCCGGCCGGTGACCCGGCCGGTGGGCGACCGCTGCGACATACTGTCGCCCGTGCCCGCGCCGCAGCCTGTCCCCGGACAGCCGCCCTCGCCGCGCGCGCTCGCGTGACGGCGGCGGAGCCGACCGGAGCGCACGACCGCTGGCTGGTCCTCCGGGGCGCCTGGACGCCGCCCGGCGAGCTGCTGCGGGCGGTGGCGCAGCACCGGCAGCTGGCGCTCGCGCTCGGTCGCAAGAACTTCCACGTGCAGTACCGGCGCGCCGCGCTCGGCCTGGCCTGGGCGGTCGGGCTGCCGCTGGCCCAGGCGGTGGTGCTCGCCGTCGTCTTCTCACGGATCGGCCGGTTCGACGTGCCGCACTACCCGGTGTTCGTGTTCAGCGGCCTCGTCGCGTTCTCCGCCGTCCAGGGCGCCGTCCTGTCCGGCACGACGGCGATCGTCGACAACGCCGGCCTGTCGAGCAAGGTGTACTTCCCGCGCGCGGTGCTGCCGCTCGCGCAGTCCGTCACCACGGCCTACGCGCTGGCCGCGGGCGTGGTCGTGCTGGTCTGCGCCGCGCTGGTCTCCGGCGCTCCGCTCGGCCCGCGGCTACTGCTGCTCGTCCCGGGGGCACTGCTCGCGGTGGCGCTCGGCACCGCGCTGTCGCTGGTGCTGTCGGTCGCTCACGTCTACCTGCGCGACACCAAGTACGTCGTGCAGGCGGTCGCCTTCGGCTGGCTGTGGCTGACGCCGGTGGTGTACCCCCTGACCGCCGTCGACGGCGCGCTGCGCACCGTGCTGCTGCTCAACCCGGCGACGGGTGTGGTGCAGCTGTTCCACGCCGCCTTCGCCGCCGACGTCGGGACGCTGGCGGGGGCGTGGACGACGGTCGCGTGGGTGCTCGCGCTCGGCGGTCTGGCCGTCGTCCTGCATGCGAGGTACGACCGCGTGCTGGCGGACCTGCTGTGACCGGCACGGCGATCTCGCTGACCGGTGTCGGCAAGCGCTACTCCAGGCACGCGGAGCCGCCGTCCCTGGCAACGAGCGTGGTCCGGCTGCTGCGGCGGCGGCGACCGGCCTCGCTCTGGGCGGTGCGCGGGCTCGAGCTGCAGGTCGACAGCGGTGAGTCGGTCGGGCTGATCGGGCGCAACGGCTCGGGCAAGACGACGACGCTGCAGCTGCTGTGCGGCGTCACCGCGCCCACCGAAGGGGAGGTGCGGGTGCGCGGGCGCATCGCGCCGCTCATCTCGGTCGGCGTCGGCTTCCACCCCGAGCTGACCGGCCGGGAGAACATCGCCGTGAACGGCGCGATCCTCGGGATGTCCCGCGGCGAGGTGGCGCGGCGGCTCGACGAGATCGTCGACTTCTCGGGCATCGAGCCCTTCCTCGACACCCCCACCAAGTTCTACTCGTCCGGCATGACCGTCCGGCTCGGGTTCTCCGTCGCCGCGCACTGCTCGCCGGAGGTGCTGCTGGTCGACGAGGTGCTCGCCGTCGGAGACCTGCCGTTCCAGGTCAAGTCGTTCGCTCGGATGGAGCAGCTGCAGGCCGACGGGGCGACCGTCGTCGTCGTCAGCCACAACCTGACCGCCGTGCAGCGGCTGTGCCGCAGGACGGTGGTCATGGACGGCGGCCGCCCGGTCTTCGACGGCGCCACCGAGGACGCCATCTCCGCCTACCACGACGTCGTCGCCACGGCGGACCAGGGCGACGACCCGCTGGCCGTGCGGCACGAGCGAGACGTCCTGGTCGTCGAGGACGTCGTGCTGCTCGGGCCGGATGGCGCCGGCACCGCGCACGTCTCGGCCGGCGACCGGCTCGTCGCGCGCGTGCGCGCCCGTGTGCTGCGGGACGTCGCGGCCCCGTTCGTCGTCGTCCGGGTCGACGCCGCCGACGGGCAGCACGTCTACCGCGAGAACAACATGCTCGAGCCCTTCCCGCCGGTCGCAGCGGGGTCCACCGTCGAGTGGGAGGTCGCGCTCGAGACCCACCTGCCGACCGGCAGCTACGCCGTCCGGCTGGCGGTCGCCCGGGCCGCCGCCGGTGCGGAGGCCGGCCGGGAGAAGTCCCTGAGCGACTTCGGCGTGCTGGGCTCCGCGCCGGCCCGCATGGTCTACGTGACCGGGCGCCCCATGGTCCACGGCGCCGCCGACCTGCGCGGGCGGTTCGCCGTCGTGGACGGCACGGCGGGGCGCTGACCGCCGAGACAGCGGCCTGCGCGGCGGCCCGGGCCTAACCTGACGGACGAGAGTGCGCTGACGAGGACGGAGTGGCCGGTGGCGGACGTCGCCGTGGTGATCCCGTCCGCGCGCGGTCGGGTCGCGGCGCAGGCCTGCGTCGAGGCCGTGACGGCGGCAGCAGGCGGCGTCGAGACCGAGGTCGTCGTCGTCGCCGACGGACCGGCCTGGCCCGACCCGCTGCCCGCGCTGACCGGGGCGCGTCTGGTCCGCTCGCAGGGCGCCGGGCCGGGACCTCGGTACGGCCCGTGCGCCGCCCGCAACACCGGCATCCGCGCCACGACGGCGCCGCTCGTCGTCACCACCGACGACGACGTCCGGCCCCGACCGGGCTGGATCGCCGCGCTGGTCGCCGCGCTGCGCGAGGGCGACGCCGGCGTCGGCGGGCCGGTCGTCGCGCACCGGCCCAGGACCCTGCTCGGCCGCTTCGCCGACTGGCGCCACCCGCTCGACGCCCAGCTCGACCCGCGCCGCACCCGGTACCTGGTGACGGCGAACAGCCTGTGGCGGCGCGCCGCGCTCGACGAGGTCGGCCTGTTCGACGAGTCGTTCCTCGCCCCTGGCGGGGAGGAGCTCGAGCTCTGCGACCGGCTGCTGCGCGCCGGGTGGTCCCTCGGCTGGGCGCCCGACGCCGTCGTCGAGCACGAGTTCGACGTCGGGCTGCGCCGGTTCGTGCGCACGAACTACGCCTACGGCCGGGGCACGTCGCTGGCCTTCGCGCGGATGGGCCGCACCGTGCGCCGCCGGCGGCTGCTGCGCTCCTACGCGGGCGTGGCGCTCAAGCGCCCCTGGCGGACCGACCCGCCCGCGTTCACCGCCGTCGAGCTGCTGGCGGTCTCGGCGCGGATGGTCGGCGAGGTCCGGCACGCGGGGCATCGGTGACCGGCCGGCCGGGGCTGACGATCGGCGTCCCGACCCGGGACCGGCCGCAGCAGCTGGCCGAGCTGCTCGCGCTGGTCGTCGACGAGGCGCCGGCGCTGCGCCGCCGCTGGCGGGTGCAGCTCGTCGTCGCCGACGGGAGCGCCCAGCCGGCCGAGCTGTCGCCGGCGGTGCGGGCCGCGTTCGACGACGCCCGGGTCGTGCCGGTCGACGGCGGGGTCAGCTCAGGCCGCAACGCATGCGCGGCGGCAGCCACCGGTGCGGTTCTCGTGCTCGTCGACGACGACGTGCGGCCGCACGCCGAGTCGCTCGAGCGACTGGCCGGCGCGGTGCGACCGGGCACCGTGGTCGCCGGGCGCGTGCACGGCCTCGGCCACCGGCCCGGCGAGGCGTCCGGGCTGATGGCGGTGGCCCGCACCGGCTACGGCGAGCCCGCCGCCCCGGGCGCCGCGCCCGACTACGTGGTGTCGGCGCTGCTCGCGCTGCCGCGCGAGGTCTACCGCCGCGTCGAGTGGGACGAGCGCTTCGTCGCCGCGCACCTCGACGACGTCATGTTCGGGCTGCGGCTGCGCGACGCCGGAGTGCGGCTGGTCGAGTGCGACGGGGCCACCGCCGACCACCCGCCGCGCGAGGACAACGAGCGCCCCGAGCTCGCCGCGCAGCGGGCGCTCGTCGTGCTCACCCGGTGGCGCGACGACCGGCCGGTCCGGGCGTGGGCGCGGTGCCTGGCGCATGTCGCGTGGTCGCACCGGGCGCGGCCGCGCGACGTCGTCACCGCGGTCGCCGCGTACCTGTCCGGCACCCGGCGCTGGGCAGCCGCGCCGTGAGCGCCGCCTGCACGGTCGTCGTCGCCACGGCGAGCCGGCCCGAGCAGCTCCGGGCGTGCCTGGCTGCGCTCGGCGCCGACCCGGCGCCGCCCGGCGGGCGCGAGGTGCTGGTCGTCGACAACGCGCCCGACCGTGAGACCGACCTCGTCGCGACTGCCGCGGGCGCGCGGTGGCTGCCCGAGCCGCGGCCGGGCAAGTCGCACGCCCTCAACACCGGTGTGGCGGCGGCCGGCGGCGACGTCGTGCTGTTCCTCGACGACGACGTCGTCGTCCGGCCGGGCTGGTCCGCGGCACTGGCCGACGCCGCGACCCGGCCCGGCGTCGGCGTCGCCGGCGGCCGGCTGCTGCCACGGTGGAGCGCTCCGCCGCCGGCCTGGCTCGACGGTCCGCACGCCGTGCACCTCACGCTCGTCGACCACGGCCGCGAGCCGCGCGAGCTGCCGCCGCCGCAGTTCCCGTACGGGGCCGCGATGGCGGTTCCGGCCGAGGTGCTGCGGCGGCTCGAGCCGCCGTTCGACCCGCGGCTCGGCCCACGACCGGGGCTCAAGCTCGGGCACGAGGAGGTGCACCTGGTCGAGCGGGTGCGCGACCTGGGGCTCGTCGCGGTGCACGTGCCCGAGGCGGTCGCGGAGCACTGCGTCGACCCGGCGCGGGTCGACCGGGCGCGGCTGCGGCGCATCGTCTTCCAGAGCGGCGTCGGAGCGGCCCGTCGCGAGCGGCTGCGCGGTCGGCCGGACGGGCCGCTCCCGCGCCGGGTCGCCGAGACGGCCGTCTCGCTGGCCCGGGCCGGGCGGCTCGCGGCCGCGCGCGGCGAGGTGGACGCGCGGCACGTCGATCTGGAGACCGGTGCCTGGGCCGCGCTCGGCGCGCGGGTTGAGCGGCTGCTCGGCGGCACCTCGCCGGCCGCCGCGGACTGGGTGGCCGCGCGGCTGGCCGGTCGGGGCCCGTCGTGACCCTCGACGAGTCGCCGCTCGTCCCGAGCACGAGCGGCGCGATGACCGACGCCGCCGAGCAGTCCGACGCCGCGCGCGGCGGGCGCGTCGGCACGTCCGGCCGCACGATCGCCATGGCGCTGCGGAGCTCTGCCGTGCGCATCGCGGTCGAGGTGCCGACGACGCTGGTCGTCCTGCCGTTCGTGCTGTCGACCGTCTCGACCGAGCGCTACGGGCTGTGGGCCACGTTCGCCTCGCTGCTGACGCTCGGCGGCCTGCTCGACGCCGGCATCCGCATCGAGATCACCCGCCGTGCGCGGACCCGACCCGGCCGGGTTGCAGCGCGCCGTCGGCGAGGGCATCACGCTGCTGCTCCTGCTGGCCGGCGGGGTTGTGGTCGTCGGCGGCGCCGTCGGCCCGGTGCTGCTCGCGCTCACCTTCCCCGACGGCGCACCCGTGAGCCTCCCGCTGCTGTACGCCGCGGTGCTCGGCCTCCTCTGCTTGTCGGTGCTCTCGGGGGCGCTGTTCGGGCTGCTGCGCGGGCTGCAGCGGCCGGACGTCGAGGCGTACGGGGCCATCGCGGGGCTGCTCACCTCCGCCGTCTCCAGCGTGGTGCTGCTGCTCGCCGGCCTCGGCGTCTGGGGGCTCTACGGCGCGGCACTGCTGGCGTACTGCACCGCCACTCGCACGGAGTACGCCAGCAG
>DATMJH010000084.1:0-2189 GCA_035554015.1 Mycobacteriales bacterium | reverse complement strand
GCTGCTGCCCTGCCTCGCGCTGCTCGCGCTGGCCGTCGCGTCCCCGGGGGCGTACGGGATGGCGTTCGCGCTCGGGTCGTTCGTCGCCGCGCTGAGCGTGGTCCCCGCCCTGCGCGCCCCGGAGCCGGGCCCGCCCGGCGCGGCTGCGGAGCGGCTGGGCCGGTCGTTCGCCCACCTCGTGGTCGCGATCGCGCTGTCGCAGCTCCTGGCCAACCTCGCCCCGGTCGTCGTCAGTTACCGGCTGCCCGGCGACGCCGTGGCCGCGGGCGTGTTCGGGGCGACGTTCGTGCTCGCCCGCATCCCGCTGTTCCTGTTCGCGCCCGTCCAGGCCGTGCTGCTGCCGAAGCTCACCCGCGCCGCCACCCTGGGCGACCGCGCCGAGCTGGTGCGCCGGCAGCGCCAGGCGCTCGCGGCGGCCGCGATCGCGGGCGGGCTCGGCGTGGTCGGGTGCCTCGTGCTGGGCCCGTGGGCGGCCGAGCTGCTGTTCGACACGGCGCGGCCGCCGTCCGCCGCGGTCGTCGGGCTGCTCGGGCTCGCGACGCTGCTGATGATGGTCGCGCTCGTGCTGCAGCCGACGCTGGTGGCGCTGGGCCGCCAGCGGGTGGTCTCGGCGGGCTGGGCGGCGGGCACCGTGATGTTCCTGGCACTGGTCGCCGTGCCGGTGGAGCCGGTCGCGGCGGCGCTCGCGGCGCAGCTCGCCGGGCCTGCGGTCGTGCTGGCCGTGCTCGGCGCCGGGGTTGTCCGGGCGCTGCGAGCCGATCTGCACGCCGATGCGGAGGGGGGAAGGTCGACGTGACGGGCAACGACGACGTCTGGGTCGTGATCCCGGTGTACAACGAGGCGCCCGTGCTGGAGGGCGTCCTCCGCGAGGTGCTCGCGGTGTTCCCGAACGTGGTGTGCATCGACGACGGCAGCCGCGACGGGTCGGTGGACGCCGTGCTTCGCACCCGCGCGCACCTCGTGCGCCACCCCGTGAACCTCGGGCAGGGCGCGGCCCTGCAGACCGGGCTGACCTACGCCCGGTCCCGCCCCGGCGCCGCGTACTTCGTGACGTTCGACGCCGACGGCCAGCACTCGCTCGACGACGCCGTCCGGATGGTCGAGCTGGCCCGCAGCGGCACCGTCGACCTCGTGCTCGGCACCCGGTTCGCCGACGACGCCGGCGACGTCCCGTGGCTCAAGCGGCTCGTCCTGCGCGCGGCCGTACGGCTCAGCCCGGCCGGGCGGCGGCTGCGGCTCACCGACGCGCACAACGGCCTGCGGGTGCTCACGCGGCCGGTCGCCGAGGACCTCCACATCACCATGAACGGCATGGCCCACGCCTCGGAGATCGTCGCCTACCTGGCGCGGTCGCGGTGGCGGGTGGCCGAGGTGCCGGTGTCGATCCGCTACACCGCGTACTCGCGTGCCAAGGGGCAGTCGCTGCTCAACGGTGTCAACATCCTGTTCGACCTGTCCGTACGCCAGCGAGGGGGCTGACGGCCGTGCTCATCCAGGTGATCCTCATCCTCGCCGTGCTCGGGGTGCTGTTCATCTCCGTGCGCGGCAGCGGCACGCTCCACGTCCAGGCCAGCAAGCGGATAGGGCTCGTGCTGTTCGCGCTGCTCAGCGTGTACGCGGTGCTGCGTCCCAACGACCTCACCGCCCTCGCGCACGTCGTGGGCGTCGGCCGCGGCACCGACCTGCTGCTCTACGCGCTGGTGGTCGCGTTCATGGCGTCGACGATCAGCATGTACCAGCGGTTCCGGCACGTGGACCGGCGCTACACGGAGCTGGCGCGCACCGTGGCGATCCGGGAGGCGGAGGTGGTCAACCACGAACGGGGGCTGCACATCGTGCCCGCGGTGAGCGTCGGGTCCGAGCCGGAGCGGGTCGAGGAGCACGGCCGGTGACGGCTCCCGACACCGTCGTCGACGTCATGCTGCCCCACTACGGGCGGCTGGACCTGGTGCAGGAGACCGTCCGCAGCGTGCTCGCGCAGGACGACCCGCACTGGCGGCTCACGATCGTCGACGACACCGGCGAGGCCACCGACGGTGCCCTCCGCCGCTGGTGCGCCGAGCTGGGCGACGACCGCGTGCGCTACGAGCTCAACCCCCGCAACCTCGGCATCAACCGCAACTTCGCGCACTGCGTGGAGCTGGTGGAGCACGAGCTCGCAGTGATCATCGGCTCGGACGACCTCATGC
>DATMJH010000083.1:0-4993 GCA_035554015.1 Mycobacteriales bacterium | reverse complement strand
GTGCGCTGCTGCGCGCGGACGAGCACGCCGCGGTGCACGTCGAGCGGCAGCGCGGCAGCGCCGCCGGGCGGCTGCGGGTGTCACCGCTGCGCGTCGACGGCCGGCTCGCCGACCGGCTGCTGCGCCGCACGCCGGTGGTCGCGACCAGCGCGACGCTCGCCGTCGACGGCGGGTTCGACCACGTCGCGCGGCTGCTCGGGTTCGGGCGCGCGCCGTCGGTGCGCGAGAACGACGAGGAGGACGTCGAGCCGCGGCCGTGGTCGGGCGTCGACGTGGGCAGCCCGTTCGACTACGCCAGGCAGGCGCAGCTGTACGTGGCGGCCGACCTGCCGGAGCCGAAGGACCGGCAGGCGTGGGAGGCGGCCGTCGACGCGCGCGTCGTCGAGCTGGTGCGCGCAGCCGGCGGGCGCACCCTCGGGCTGTTCAGCTCGCGGGCCGCGGCCGAGCGGGTGGCCGAGCACGCCCGCGAGCACCTCGACGTGCCGGTGCTGCTGCAGGGCGAGGACACGCCGTCGCGGCTGGCCGCGCGGTTCGCGGCCGACGCGGGGACGTGCCTGTTCGCCACCCGCGGCTTCTGGCAGGGCATCGACGTGCCGGGCAGCGCGTGCCAGCTCGTCGTCATCGACCGGATCCCGTTCACCTACCAGGAGGACCCGCTGCACAAGGCGCGCGTCGCGCGGGCCGGCGGCGGGTTCACCGGCTTCTCGCTGGTCGCCGTGCCGGAGGCGGCGATGGCGCTGGCGCAGGGCGTCGGGCGGCTCATCCGCAGCGCCGACGACCGGGGCGTCGTCGCCGTGCTCGACCCTCGGCTCGCGACGGCGTCGTACCGGTCACGGCTGCTGTCGGGCCTGCCACCGATGTACCGCACCACCGACCTGTCGCAGGTCCTGCGCAGCCTGGCGGCGATCGACGCGGGCGCGGCCCCCGTCAGTGCGCCGTGACCTCGCCGCGCCCGCGGACCCGGGCGACCAGCGCCATGAGCGCGACGACGACAGCGCCGACGACCAGGCCGAGGGCCGCGCTGGCCAGCGTGTCGACCAGCCACCCGACCACGCCGCCCAGGGTTCCGGCGGCGTCGTGCGCGGCCTCCTCGAGCGAGTGCACCGGGTCGTAGAGCCCGTCCCAGCCCAGCTCGTGGGTGCCGACGAGCAGGATGTGGCCGCCCACCCACAGCATCGCGGCGGTGCCGACGACGCCGATGACGGTGAGCAGGCCGGGCATGGCCCGTACGAGCCCGCGGCCGAACGTCGCGGTGCCGCCCGCCCCGCGCTGGGCGAGCCGCAGGCCGATGTCGTCCATCTTCACGATCAGGCCGACGACGCCGTAGACAAGCAGCGTGATGCCGACGGCGACGACCGCGAGGATCACCGCGCGCGTCACGAAAGGCTCTTCGGCCACCTCGTTGAGCGCGATGACCATGATCTCGGCCGACAGGATGAAGTCGGTGCGGACGGCGCCCG
The DNA here is from genome assembly GCA_035554015.1 of Mycobacteriales bacterium. Taxonomy (GTDB): domain Bacteria; phylum Actinomycetota; class Actinomycetes; order Mycobacteriales; family SCTD01; genus DATLGD01. Next base: position 3,533 of record DATMJH010000083.1, on the reverse strand, counting down.
ACACGACGGTGTCCTCGTCCGGCAGCACCGCGGTGCCGCCCTCGGTGTGCGCGCTGTGCCCGTCGGAGTGGCCGCTCACCTTCTCCCAGATCTTGTGCGCGCCCTCGTAGCAGAGGTACGCCCCGCCGACCATGAGGATCGGCGTGAGCAGCCACGGGAGCAGCGAGCTCAGCAGCAGCGCGACCGGCAGGATGACCAGCAGCTTGTTGCGCAGCGAGCCGACCGCGATGCGCCGGATGATCGGCAGCTCGCGCTCGGCGGCCAGCCCGCGGACGTACTGCGGGGTGACGGCGGTGTCGTCGACGACGACGCCCGCCGCCTTCGCGCTGGCCCGGCCCGCGGCCGCGCCGATGTCGTCGACCGAGGCGGCGGCGACGCGGGCGAGCGTCGCGACGTCGTCGAGCAGCGCGACGAGACCGCCGCTCACCGGGCAGCTCCAGCCGTCAGCACGCGCGGAGCCTAGTGCGAGCGCCGGCCGCGCCGTCGGCGCGTCACTCCAGCCGCTCGACCGGGCAGCCCTCGTACTCCGCGAGCGTCGCGAGGAAGGCGGCGGCGCCGTCGGACGGAGCGCCGTCCGGACCGCGTCGCAGCGGCGGATGTGCGTCGCGCACCGGCCCGGCGGGGGCGGTCCGCGCGGGGGCGGTGCGTGCCGGAGCGGTCCGTCCGGCACTGGCGGCGGTGGGTGCGGTCACTGGGCCTCCTGCGGTGGGGAGCCCTGATCGCACGACCACCCGCCGACAGCCCGCGGGCATGTGCACGGGCGCGCCCGATCTGTCACACCCGGCGGCTACGTTCCGACCGTGCTGCACGTCCATCGCGCCGAGAGCGGCCGCGCTCTCGTCGAGGGGCTCGCGGCGCTGCTCGCCGTCCCCCCGGCCGACCCCTTCGCACGCGACGTCGTCGCCGTGCCGGCGCGCGGCATCGAGCGATGGCTGGCCCAGCGGCTGTCCCACGTTCTCGGCTCGGGGGCCGGTGAGGACGGCGTCTGCGCGCTGGTCGACTTCCCGAAGCCCGACCGGCTGCTCGACGACGCCGTCGCCGCGGCGAGCCCCGCGCACGCGGCCGCGGTCGAGGCGTGGGCGCCGGAGCGCGCGGTGTGGGCGCTGCTCGACGTGCTCGACGACTCGGTGATCCGCACCGGCGAGCAGTGGTGCGCCGGCCTGCGCCACCACCTGCTCGGCCCGGGCGACGAGCCGTCGACGCGCCGCTACGCCGTCGCCGCGCGGCTCACCGGCCTGTTCTCCACCTACGCCGCCGCGCGTCCGGGCCTCCTGCGAGCCTGGGCGCGGCAGGCCGACGACGGCGTCCCGGCCGACCTGGCGTGGCAGCCCGAGCTGTGGCGCCGGCTGCGTGACCGCCTCGGCTCGCGCTCACCGGCGGAGCTGCTCGACGGCGCGTGCGCCGCGCTGCGCGACCGCCCGCTCGACGTCGACCTGCCCCAGCGGCTCAGCCTCTACGGCGTCAGCCGGGTCGACGCCGCGCGGCTGCAGGTGCTGGCCGCGCTCGCCGAGCACCGCGAGGTCCACCTGTGGCTGCACGTCGCGAGCCCGGCCCAGTGGCAGAGCCTCGCGACGGTCGAGCAGCCGCCCGCCCGCCGCGCCGCGGCGCTGTCGCTGGCGCGTCCGAGCCACCCGCTCGTCGCCTCCCTCTCGCGCGACCTCCGCGAGCTGCAGCTGCGCCTCGCGGCGGTCGTACCCGGGCACGCCGACCATCACCACGGGCAGCAGCCGCCCGCGCCGGTCACGCTGCTGCAGCGGCTGCAGGCCGACCTGCGCGGCGACGTCGGCCCTTCGCCGTCGTACGTGGTCGCCGGAGACGACCGCTCGGTGCAGGTGCACGCGTGCCACGGCCGGGCGCGGCAGGTCGAGGTGCTCCGCGAGGTCGTCGTCGGCCTGCTCGCCGACGACCGGACGCTCGAGCCGCGCGACATCCTCGTGATGTGCCCCGACGTCGAGGCCTACGCCCCACTGGTGGCGGCGGCGTTCGGGGCGGACGGGCACCCGGGCGGGTGGCTGCGGGTCGCGCTCGCCGACCGGTCGCCGCGGCAGGTGAACCCGGTGCTCGGGGTCGCGGCGCGGCTGCTCGAGCTGGCCGCCGGGCGGGTCACCGCCACGCAGGTGCTCGACCTCGCCGGTGCGCCGCCGGTGCGCCGAGCGTTCGGCCTCGACGACGACGACCTCGAGACCCTGCGGGGCTGGACGGTGGCGAGCGGCGTCCGCTGGGGGTGCACCGCGGAGCAGCGGCGGCCGTGGCGGCTGCACGACGTCGCCCAGGGCACCTGGCGGGCCGGTCTGGACCGGGTGCTCACCGGCGTGGCGATGGAGGAGCAGGACGAGCTGCTGGGCGGTGTGCTGCCGCTCGACGCCGTCGAGTCCGGCGACGTCGACCTCGCCGGCCGCTTCGCCGAGCTCGTCGACCGGGTGCAGGTCGCCGTCGACCGGCTGCGCGCGCCGCAGACCGCGACGTCCTGGGCCACCGCGCTCGAGGAGTGCACGCAGCTGCTGGTCGAGACGCCGCCCGACGGCGCCTGGCAGCTCGCCCAGCTGCGGCGCCAGCTCGGCGAGGTCCGGGAGGCCGCGGCCGGCTCCACCGCGGTGCTCACGCTCGCCGACGTGACGGCGCTGCTCGCCGAGCGGCTGGCCGGCCGCCCCACCACCACCAGCTTCCGCACCGGCGGGCTCACCGTCTGCACCCTGACGCCGATGCGCTCCGTGCCCCACCGCGTCGTCTGCCTGCTGGGCCTCGACGACGGCGCGTTCCCGCGGCACGGCGCCGCCGACGGCGACGACCTGCTCGCCCGCGACCCGCACCTCGGCGAACGTGACCCGCGCAGCGAGGACCGGCAGCTGATGCTCGACGCGCTCATGGCCGCGCAGGAGCACCTCGTCGTCACCTACGCCGGCGCCGACGTGCGCACCGGTGCCGAGCTCGCGCCGGCGGTGCCGCTCGGCGAGCTGCTCGACGCCCTCGACGCCACCGCCGGCACCCCCGGCGGCGGTCGTGCCCGCGACGCCGTCGTGGTGCGCCACCCGCTGCAGCCGTTCGACGCGCGCAACTTCACCGCCGGCGAGCTCGGCCGGGCCGCGCCGCTGTCGTTCGACCGCACCGCGCTGGCCGGCGCCGTGTCCGCCGCCGGCCCGCGCTCACCCGCGCCCGCGCTCGTCAGCGGCCGGCTGGCCGACTGCCCCGACGAGCCGGACGTCGACCTCGCCCGGCTGGTCGCGTTCGTGCAGCACCCGGCCCGCGGGTTCCTGCGCCAGCGGCTCGACGTCGCCGCGGCCTCCCGGGCGCTGCGCGGCGACGTCGAGCCGCTCTGCTCGGCGGTGTTCTGAGCGACGGCGTCAGCGGCCGCCAGCAGCCGCGCGCGCTACGACTGCTTCGGCCTGCACGAGTGGGCGATGGTGCACCGCACGCCGCAGAGCCAGGTGCGGCACTCGGGCCTGCCGCTGCGGCTGGGCGAGGAGGCCACCACGGCGCTCGTCGACGCCCTGCCGCTCCGCTGCACGCACTTCGACGCGTTCCGGTTCTTCGCG
>DATMJH010000082.1:0-2521 GCA_035554015.1 Mycobacteriales bacterium | reverse complement strand
GGTCGGAGCGCAGCGGAGCGGCCGCCGCGCGCCACACCCGCTCGTACTCGCGCTGGCGGCGCCGCAGCGACCGGCGGACGCCGTCGCTCAGCGCCCGCTGCTCGCGCAGCCAGACACCCAGCAGGGTGCGCGAGCGGACGGCGAGCTCGACGTGCAGGTCGACGAGCGCCTCGAGCGCCTCGCGCGGGTCGTCGTGCTGCGCGCGCAGCTGCCGGGCGCCGTCGAGCATGCGCGTCATGGCGCGGTCGCACAGCGCCTCGAGCAGCGCCTGCTTGCTGGCGAAGTGCCGGTAGACGCCGGGCCCGGTGATGCCGGCGGCGGCACCGATGTCGTCGATGCCGACGTCGTGGTAGCCGCGCTCGGCGAACAGCCCCGCCGCGGCGCCCAGGAGCTGCTCGCGACGGGACGCCGTGACGGTCACCCGGCGGATGTTAGCGTCCGTTCACATGGCAGACCGGCCGTCGCTGACGGACATCCTGACCGACCTGCGCGCCGAGCACGACGACCTGCGGCGGCTCGTCGACGGCGTCGACCTCGGGCTGGCCACGCCGGCCGAGGGCTGGGACGTGCGCGAGACGGTCTGCCACCTGGCGGCCTTCGACCAGGAAGGCACGAAGGCCGCCACGACCCCTCAGCTGTTCATCGCCGGGCTGGACGAGGTCCTCGCCAACCCGGACGGGTTCATGGACGTGCTGCAGGGGCGGTTCCGCGACCTGAGCCGGCCGCTGCTGCTCGACGAGTGGCGCGCCGGGTTCGAGGCGATGGTGCAGGCCTTCGCCGACCTCGAGCCCGGCACGAAGGTGCCCTGGTACGGCCCACCGATGAGTCCCGCGTCGTTCGCGACGGCACGGCTCATGGAGTACTGGGCGCACGGCCAGGACGTCGCCGACGCGGCGGGCGTCCACCGCGCACCGACCGACCGGCTGCGGCATGTCTGCCACCTGGGTGTGCGCACCCGCGGGTTCAGCTACGCCGTCCGGGGTCGGACCGTTCCCGACGCCGAGGTGCTCGTGGAGCTCGAGGCGCCCGGCGGTGGCAGGTGGTCGTTCGGCGACCCGTCCGCGAGCGACCGGGTCACCGGCACGGCGGAGGACTTCTGCCTGCTCGTCACCCAGCGGCGGCACCGCAGCGACACCGCGCTGGTCGCCGTCGGCCCGGCCGCGGACGAGTGGCTCGACCTCGCTCAGTGCTTCGCCGGGCCACCCGGCGCCGGCCGCGCGCCGCTGGTGCAGCGGTGATCGACTGGGACGCGCCGGAGCGCCGGGCGCTGCGCGCGCTGGCCCGCGACGTCGTCGCCCGCGAGATCGCGCCGCACGTCGAGCAGTGGGAGACCGACGGCGAGCTGCCGCGCTCGCTGCACCGCACGTTCGCCGAGGCCGGCCTGCTGGCGCCGTCGTTCCCCGAGCAGATGGGCGGCGGCGGGGGAGACGCCGTCGACACCGCGATCGTCACCGAGGAGGTGCTGCACGGCGGCGGCTCCGGCGGCGTCGTCGCCTCGCTGTTCACGCACGGCATCGCGCTGCCCCACATCGCGCGCAGCGGCTCGCCGTACCTCGTCGACCGCTACGTGCGGCCGACGCTGGCCGGAGAGACGATCGGCGCCCTCGCCGTCACCGAGCCGGACGGCGGGTCCGACGTCGCCGGGCTGCGCACGCGCGCCGTGCGCGACGGCGACCACTACCTCGTCAACGGTGCCAAGACCTACATCACCTCGGGCGTGCGGGCCGACTTCGTGACGACGGCGGTGCGCACCGGAGAGCCTGGCTGGCAGGGCATCTCGCTGCTCGTCGTCGACAAGGACACGCCCGGGTTCGCCGTCAGCCGGCGCCTGGACAAGATGGGCTGGCGCTGCAGCGACACCGCCGAGCTGTCGTTCACCGACGTCCGGGTGCCGGTCGAGAACCTGGTGGGCGAGGAGAACGGCGGCTTCGTCCAGATCATGCAGCAGTTCCAGAGCGAGCGGCTCGGGCTCGCGGTGCAGGCGTACGCGACGGCGCAGCGCTGCCTCGACCTGACGATGCGCTGGGTGAAGGACCGCGAGACCTTCGGCCGCCCGCTGGCGAGCCGGCAGGTCGTGCGGCACAGGATGGCCGAGATGGCGCGGCTGGTCTGGGTGGCGCGGACGACGACGCGCGCCGCGTTCGACCTGTGGCTGTCCGGCGACCCGGCGACCCGTCCGGTCGACGCCGCCGTCACCGAGGTCTCGATGGCCAAGAACACCGCCTGCGCGGCCTGCGACGAGGTGGTCGACGGCGCGGTGCAGCTGCTCGGCGGGATGGGCTACGTGCGCGAGGGCGAGGTCGAGCGGCACTACCGCGACAGCCGGATCCTGCGCATCGGCGGTGGCACCGACGAGATCATGAACGAGGTCGTCGCCAAGCGCCTGGGCCTCTGACGCCGCACCGCCTCCTCACCCCCTGCGTCCGCGGCCTGACACACAACCTGCGCGGAGACGCGCGGACGTCCCGCCGAGGTGATCGACGGGACGTCCGATGCTGCGCGCGGCGCCTGTGTGTCAGGA
>DATMJH010000081.1:0-4382 GCA_035554015.1 Mycobacteriales bacterium | reverse complement strand
TCCCGGTAATGGCCGCGAGCGTAGGCAGCCACGAGCCTGATCAGCGCAGACACCTGATCCAGGATGTCGCTGAGCGGACCTGATCGTCTGCCCTGTGACTTCTCTGACGCCTCCTGTGCGATCTTGCGCATACGCTCCGGGTCGCTCAGGACCCCTTCAGCCCGCTTGCGTGCGCGCTTCCAGGGCTTCGACTTCTTGACGTCCTGCGCCGTAGGCGGCGCTGCCGGCGCCTTCTGCCGCGTTGCTGTGGCTGGGGTCGACTTCTTTGCAGTCTTCGCGGGTGCCGGAGCCGCGGTTTCGGGGACCTTCTTGGCGGATGCTCCCTTGGCCGACTCTGCTCTTGTAACACCTCTCGAGGTCGCGCCGGTCTTAGCCGCGGGCGTCCTTGCCCCGGGCGCTTTCGGACGCGTCGCCTTCGCGGGCGCCTGCTTCGGTGTTGCCTTCTTGGCCGCTGGGGTACTCGTCTTGGCAGTACCGCGCGGTCTGCTCGAACCGGTTTCTGCGCTCATGCGTGCGCACTCTTGCATGCCAGGGCCGACGAGCGTGTCGTCCGGGAAGCGAAAACCGCAAATCGCGGCACTGCCCGGTGATGGCCTGCGTACCTCTCGCTGTGCCTGGTCGGCCGACGGTCGTCGCGCTGCCGATCGCGGATGCCTCACCTGCGGAGGCACCGACCCGGCTGGTTGGTCGAGACGGGGAAGCTTCGAGCCGTCAGGTAACCGCCTCAGGGCCACGAGACGTCGTCGGGCAGAGCCCCGTACACCTCAGCGAGCGTCCGGCACGTGAGCCGCACGACGTCGTACACACGCACCGGCGCCGTGAACAGACGCGAGAAGTTGGCGACGTCCTGCCCGCCCCACCCCTCGTACGGACGATCCCACCCGAGAGCGACGAGCTGACGGGCTCGTGCCTCGGGCAGCGACGTCCCGCCGTAGAGACCGGACGACGACTCGCAGTAGAGATCCCGCCTGTCCTCGCCGTGCCACTGCACGTAGTGTTCGCTGCCGTCGATCGAGATGACAAGCGCGCCCGTCGGGTCCTGGAGCAGCGCCTCGGCCCGATGGGCCAGACGGTGGGCGACAGCCGCCCAGTCCGGTCGACATTCTCGCATGGCGCTCCTCGGCCAGCCGCAGGGTCCCAGTCGCGTCCGACAGAATGCGTGTCCCCGGAGCGGCGAGAGGCGACGTCGGTGTCGATATGGCAGATGCGGTCGCGAGCAGCGGTGCTCGAGGCGATCGCTGAGTACGACCGCCTGGGCGCCTCTGCCTTCCTCGCGCGGTACGGGTTCGGGCCGTCGTGGCGCTATCGCCTGGTCCACGAGGGTCGCGACTACGACTCCAAGGCCATCGTCGGGGTAGCGCACGGCGTCGAGTTCCCTACGGAGGGGCCGCTCCGATCCGGCGACTTCAGCGGCGGAGTTCACGGTGCCGCCGCGGTGCTCCGTCGGCTCGGGTTCGAGGTCGTGGATCAGGGCGGGAGTGAGCCGTCCGGGAGGTCGGCTCAGTCACACCGCCGGGTCCCTGATGCCGTCGCGCTCCCTGCACGGCAGTCCAGTGCTGACATCGTGCTCGTCGGGTGCGTGAAGACGAAGCGAAGGTCGGCGGCCATGGCCCAGGACCTCTACACCAGCGAGCTGTTCCAGCGGCGGCGGTCGTACGCCGAGTCGACGGGCCGGCCGTGGTTCATCCTCAGCGCACTCCACGGGCTGGTTCGCCCCGACGTCGTCGTTGAGCCGTACGACATGGCTCTCGGCGACCAGGACGAGTCCTACCGCCGGGCCTGGGGCGAGCGGGTCGCCAACTCCCTGCAGTCGCAGCTAGGCGACCTCAGCGGCCTTCTGTTCGAGGTACATGCCGGCGCCGCGTACGCCGACGCGCTCGAGCCTCCGCTCCGCCGGCACGGAGCGGTGGTGCACCGGCCTGTGCAGGGCCTGTCCATGGGGCATCAGTTGCGCTTCTACTCGCAGAGTCCGGAGCCGCTGGCCGTCGTACAGGAGCTGCGAGTCGATGAGGACATCGCGGCTGTGGCGGCTCGAATACTGTCGGACGAAGCATCCGTCCGGCCGGCGCGCGAGTTCCCGTGGGGCGACGGACGGCTCGGGTCCGCCGGCCTGTACTCGTGGTGGGTTGACCCCGAAGGGGCCGTGCAGCTGTCCGCTGGCCTGGGCCTGCCGGTAGCGCCCGGGCTCCTCTACGCCGGTCAGGCCGGCGCCACCACCACCCGGTCGGGCACCGTCCGCGCGGCGACGCTGGTGTCACGCATCGGAGGCAATCACCTCCGTGGGCGGATCAGCTCCTCGACCTGGCGGCGGTCGCTCGCGGCGATCATCACGGATCAGATCGCACTCGACTTCGACATGGCGCCGGCTCAGGCGGAGCGGACGCTCACCGAGTGGATGGGTGCGCACCTCGGCCTGATCGCCCACCCTGTGTCGGACCGACAGCTCCTCGCCCGGCTGGAGACGGGCGTGCTGCACAGGATCGACCCACCGCTCAACCTGCAGGGGATGCCACCCACCCCAGTGCGACGGACCCTCTCTCTGCTGAGATCGGCCGTGCCATGACGACAGCCAACGAGATGACGTTCGCCGGCATCGACCTCGCCTGGGGCGAGAACGCGTGGACCGGCCTCGCCCTCGTCGACGCCGCCGGCCGACTCGTGGCGATGACCCGCGTGCGTACCGACGCTGAGATCGCCGAACGCCTGGCCGCCTTCCCGGGCGGGCTGATCGTCGCGGTGGACGCGCCGCTCATCGTGCGGAACGCAACCGGTCGCCGTCCGTGTGAGCAGCTCGTGTCGACGCTGTTCGGACGTTTCCACGCCGGCGCGCACTCGAGCAACCTCTCGATACCGTCCTTCAAGGACGGCCCCCGAGGTGGCCGCCTTGCGTCGGTTCTCGGTCTGGACGTGGACCCCTACTTCGCCCCACGCGCTCCGGTTCGTCGGGCGATCGAGGTCTATCCGCACCCCGCCACCGTGACGCTGTTCGGGCTCGACCGGGTGGTCCCGTACAAGCAGAAGCCGGGACGCGACCCGGAGTCTCGCCGCGCGGCGTTCCTCGAGCTGATGACGCTCGTCGACCGCCTCTCAACAGCCGATCCGCCGTTCGACACCGGTGACTGCGCAGAGTGGCAGGAGGCTCGTCGCGCTGTTGCACGGGCGTCGTCGCATGCCGAGATCAACCCCTGGGAGGACGCGGTCGACGCGGTGATCTGTGCCTACATCGGGTTGCACAGGTGGTGGCACGGTGAGGCCGAGTCGGCTGTCCTCGGCGACGTGGAATCCGGCTACATCGTCGTTCCCCTCGACGACCGGATGCGCAGCGGCGCCACGTCTCCACCTCGTCGGCTCTCGAACGCCGAGGTGGAGCAGATCGCGCTCGACGTCGTCCGGCGCCTTGCCGAGGCAGAGGGCGCCTCGGTCTCCGACACGCGCTACATCGCTTCAGCCGTGGGCGACCTGGTCATCGACGGGCGGCCTGTCGAGATCAAGGCGTCTTCTCGTTCGGTCCGCGGCGAGGACCTCTGGCTCGAGCCGGCTCAGGCGCAGGCGCTCCTTGACGGTGCCCTGGATCTGCTGCTGGTCGAGCACGTCCAGCCCGACGGCAGCGGCGTCGTCCGGCGCTTCGACGCGGCCACGCTCGAACGCCTGCTCCCGCGCCTGCGAGAGCACCGGTACTTCACACTGCCCGTGCCGGTCGCGGTCTACGACGCGACCGACGAGCAGGTCGTCGGGCCGGCCGACTGAGTGTGCACACCGGGCTGTGCAACCGGAGCAGCCGGTCACGTGGCGGCGGGCTCGACCCTCACCAGGAAGAGCCGGTCGTCGAAAGCCCCGCGGTCAGCTGCCTTGGCGTCCGCAGCGGCCGCTACCGCTTCGACCGTCAATCCTGCGTCTGACGCCAGCGCGCGCAACACCTCGAACACGTCGGCCAACTCGTCGAGGAACGAACTGTCGGTCGCTCGAGCCAGTTCGGCGGCTTCCTCGTGCAGCTTCTCCAGCAGCGCTCGCTTGTAGTCGCTCACAGACAGGACTTCGACGACCGGGCGACGCCCGTCGGCGGCGATGATCGCCGGGATGCCGTCTCGCACGAGCTTGCGGTGCTCAGTCATGAGCTGTCGAGCATGGTGAGGGCCTCCGTCAGCCGTCCTCGATCGAGCACCGAGAAGACACCCGGCTCTTGCCACAGGTGGGTGCCCACCGGCAGCCGGGCGTACAAGCCGCGTGCGATGCGTCGCGATTCCGCCTCACGGAGCGGCCAGCCGACGTCGTCAGCGACCTGTCGGAGCAGGTCCGTCGGACGCCTGGCCCACGTCTCGAGGAGTGGCACGTCGGCGTAGTGGTCGCGCTTGCTGTTGTTGCAGCGATGGTCAGCCAGGACC
>DATMJH010000080.1:0-4734 GCA_035554015.1 Mycobacteriales bacterium | reverse complement strand
GGTGGTGTTGAGCACGACGGCGACCGCGTCCCCGGGGACCTCGAGCCCGGGCACGCCCAGGTGCACGGACCTGCCGGCGTCGACGGCGCCCTGCCGCACGCCCTTGCCGCGCCGCGTGTCCATGAGCCGCGTCGGCGCCAGCGGCACGTACCGCGAACCGCTGCTGCTGCTGGTGAAGTAGCCCGCCACGTCGGCAAGCAGGTGGGTGCTGCCCGCGGCGTTGTACAGGCTCACCCTGCCGCCGCTTCCGACCTTCGCCGTGACCAGGTTGGGCCGCATCGCACCGGCGGGCGCGTTGAGGTTGCTCGCTGTCGGCCGGGAGGTGCCGGTCGGCCAGACCGTCACGTACGTCGACGCCGTCGGGCTGACGGCGGTCACGTTGAGAACCACCGCGGTGACCCCGCTCGACGGCACGCCGCCGCGTCCGGTGATCGGGACGTCGATGCTGCGGCCGGGCCCGACGGGCGCCTCCGGCGCGCCGTTGCCGGATCGGGTGTCCAGCAGACGGGCGGGGCTCACCGGCACGAACGTCGACCCGCCGGTCCCGGTGTCGGTGTAGTAGCCGGCGACGTCGCCGACCAGGTGCGTGCTGCCGGTCGCGTTGTAGAGGTCGACCTGACCCGACGAACCGACCTTCGTCACCACGAGGTTCGGCCGGGTGTCACCGGCCGGCACGTTGAGGTTGCTCGTGGTCGGGCGCACTGCGCCGCTGGGCCAGACCGTGACGTAGGTGGCGGCGCTCGGCGCGACGACTGTCACGTTCAGCGCGACGGCGGTGACGCCGGCCGACGGCACGCCACCCCTGCCGGTCACGGGCAGCCGCACCGTCTGCCCCGGCCCGACAAGGCCCGGACGGACGCCGTCGCCGTGGCGCGTGTCCAGCACCCGGGACGGCGTGAGCGGCACGTAGGCGGAGCTGTACGCCGGGACAGGGCCGTGGCGATAGCCGCGGACCGTTCGCAACACCGTCGGCCCGACGTTGCCGGCCTCGTCGGTCGCGGTCATGGACACCACCCACTCGCCGTCGGGCAGGCTGCTGGTGTCGATGACCGCGGCGAGCCCACCGTGGGTACCGCTCGGGACCGGCACCTCGACCGGGCGATCATCGCGGGTCCGGTGGCTGACGACGATTCGGACGACGGACCGGGGTTCTGTCGTCGCACGCACGACCAGGTCCTCGTACTCGTTCGACGGCGCCGAGGACGGCACGTGGATCCCCGACAGCACCGGCGGGGCGGTGTCGAGGCGGCTCGTGCGCTGCGCCACCACGCTCCGCAGACCATCGCGTTCCGCGAAGACCCAGACCGCGATCTCTCCATCCACGAATCCACCCATGTCGAGGGACAGGCGCAGCCGGGCCGGCACCGCGGTGTGCTTGCCGACCCTGACGACGGTCCCCTCCCGGTCCACGGCGACGGCGGTCAACGTCGTGCGGGCGGGCACCGATGCCGCCACCTCGCCGCGCCGCGTCGCCCGTACCGGATCGAGGACGGTGACGTCGCCCATCTCCGGTGGCCGAGCCTGCTTCTCGAAGGACACGTGGCCGGTCGCCGCGACGTCGCGCGGGTCCGTGGCGGTCACCTCGAGCGAGTGGCTGCCGTCAGGCAGGTGCCCGAGGTCGAGCGCCGCCGAGAACCGTCCGTCCGCGCCGGACGTCGCCATGTCGATCCCCGGGTAGCCGAACCGCACCATCGTGTGCGGTGCCGTCCGGCCCGAGACGACGACGTCGTGCTCGTCGACCGCTGTGACCACAGGGCTGACCGAGAGGTCCATCAGCGGCGGCGCTGCCCCGGTGACGGCCACCGCGTTCGTCCGCACCGGCGTCGCCGCTCCACCCGCGCCGACTGCGGTCACCGTGAAGGTGTGCTGGACGCCTGCGGGGAGGTCCGCCATCTCGGCTTGGAGGGCACCGGCCGGCACGACACGGGCCTGACCGCCCGGTTCCGCAGTGATGCGGTAGCCGCTGGTGCGCGCAGCCGAGCGAGGTCGCCAGCGCACGAGAGCGCTGGTAGTGCCAGGCGTCGCCGTGGCCCAGAGCACCGGCTGCGGCGCGGCCGTACTCGGGCGGGCGCAAGGGACAGGACCAACCGCGTCCGAATAGCGCGTCAGCAGGGTGGGGTCACTGACCTGGCCGGGCAGCGGTCCACCGGGCTGACCCCACCAGACACCCGATGCGCTGACGGGGACGCGGTTGTCGAGGTCGTAGCCGACACCGCCGACGCGGTTGGCCGTCAGGTCGGTGTCGTGCAGGGCCAGAGCGCCGCCCGCTGCCAGCACACCGGTCGTCGTCCCTGTGACGTCGGTGCACGTCAGTCGCACGTCAGACGTGCCACGGGCGTGCACGCCGAAGACCTCGTAGGTGCCGGGAGGAGGTCCCGAGCCTCTCACGCTGGCGCGCTGCACCACGGCGCCGGCGCTTCGCGTGGACGGAGCCGGCGCCGTGGTGCAGGTGCACGTCCCGAAGCTCGTGACCGGTCCTGCCAGTCAGCTGCGTGCCGGCGTGGACGACCGATCGTTCGACGCGCACCCGTGAACCGTCCGACCAGAGGTGGCCCAGCGAGCTGTCACGGACGAGCACTCCCACGTCGCCGGCGCCGGCGGTGCTCGACGCTCCCGACTGCACCGTCAGGTCGCCGCGGAGCTCCGCGTCGACGAGCGTCGCCCCACCGGCCGCCTCACCGTTCTCCCCCGGTCGGATGCCGATCTCGAGATCGGGGTGGGGGAACGCGCGGCAGCGCGCCTCGTCGAAGGAGGCGAGGTCGCGGCACGGGTCGATCCGCACGACGCCGTCTCCGAGGCGCGTGAACACGCTCCCGGGGGCCGAGGCGTCCAGCGTGGCCCCGTCGAGGGTGATCTCCGTGCCGGTCACGATGCTGCCCGCCGGAACAACCATGGCACCCGGCCCGATGACGCGCAGGCCGTCCGCGTGGTGGCCGAGTGGTGCCGGTCCGGCGTCCGCAGACGGGTCGACCCAGGTGAGCCCGCCGTCCACCGCGACCCCGCGCAGGCGAAGCAGAGCGCCGGCCTCTCGACCGGTGTTGCCGCGCACGGCCCGTCCCGGACCGACCGAGGTGCGCAGGTGGCGGAGCTCCACCGCATCGCCGGCGCTCCTGACGATGACGTTGTCGGCGACCGAGAGGTCGACCGGAGACTGCCCGTCGCTGCCGACGACGAGGATCCCCTCGTCGCGCGACCAGGGGACGGTGTTCCGCTCGACGACGGTGCGCCCGTTCCGCTCGAGACGGATGCCGTCGACCGTGCTGTCGAGGACCTGCACCACGGCGGCACCGGTGACGCTCAACGGACCACCGATCGTGCTGTCGGTCACGCGGATCTCGGCGCCGCCCTGGTCGCGGACGACGACCGTCGTGCGCTCGGCCCTGACGCCGTGCAGCTCCAGGTCACCGGCCGCACCGGACCAGCAGTCGTGGCAGAACCCGGGGTGCTGGATCACCCCTCCGCCCATCTGGATGTCGAGGCACGGCTGGCCGCACTCCGGGTCGTGCGATGTGCCCTCGGTGGCGAGCGGCCGCAGGCGTGCGCCGCTGCCGACGATCAGGTCTGCGCCGTGGAGGCGCAGTTCGCGTGCCTGCAGGTCACCCCCGGACCGAACCCGAAGCGCTCCGGGGCCGACCACCTCGAGAGAGTGCCCGAGATAGCCCAGCGATGCCGGGGCCGTGTGCTGACGTGGCTCGACCCATGCCAGGCCACCGACCACCGTGGTGTCGCTCAGCATGAGGGCGTCCAGGACCCCTCCCGAGCCGACGTTCCCGCTGACATCGCCCCCGGATCCGACCGTCACGACGCCGGCGACGGCCATGCTCGGCGCCAGATGACCGGCAGGTGACCGGCCCTCGCGCACGACGTTGTCGCGGACGAGCGGTCGACAGCCGGAGACCGAGATGCCGGTGCTCGGCGCTCTCACCACCGTGTTCCGCTCGACCCGCAGCAGCGGGCCCGAGCAGTCCGCGCCGGGCGCCCACTTGCCGCTGGTGACGTGCACGGTCGCGCCGTGGACGGTGGAGTCGACGAAGGTGGCTGCCTGCACTCGGACGGCTCGTACCGCGACCGGCGCGTCCACCGCGGGGTACCTGTCGAGTCGATAGAAGGGTCGGCCGTCTGCGACGAACGACGAATCGGTCACCGTCAACCGCGCCTCGTTCTCGTAAGCCTCGTCACCAGCGTGGATCGCCATCGCGTTGTGCTCGAACCGCGACGACGCGACGCGGACGTCGCCGGTCCCGCTGAGCGCCACGCCGGCGTACCGGACCGAGACGTCGTCGAGCTCGACGACGGCTCCGTCGCGCGTATGGATGCCGCCCCAGCCGCCTGGCGCCCTCGTGCACCTCTGGACCAGGTACGACGGGCACATCGGCATCCCGGTGGAGTCGTCTGCCACAGACGTGAACACCATGTCGTGCGCCGTCAGCCGTGCGGCGTCGAGCGTCAGCCGACCGACACCCTTGACGACGCTCCCTGGCACCGCAGTGAACACGGTGCCAGGCAGCATCGTGACGTTCCCGAGGAGGTAGCCCATGCCGGCCGTGCTGCCGACCGCCCGAGCAGAAGGCGTCACCCAGGCGAGGTCTGCAGTGGAGTTGACCGACAGCTGGACGGCGTCGAGGTAGTTGCCGCCGCCCGTGAACGGCCCGAGGTTGCCGCCGGGCAGCAGCGATCCGGTCCCCTGGACCTGCACAGCCGGCATCTTCCCGGTGAACCCGCTGCGCGTGACGC
>DATMJH010000079.1:0-11451 GCA_035554015.1 Mycobacteriales bacterium | reverse complement strand
GTCTCGTTCCCGGCCAGGACGATGCCGGTCAGCGTCGTCGCGCTGTCGCCGCCGTCCGCTCCGCCGGCCGCCTCGATGCCGCCACCGGCACGCGCGGCGCGGTTGCCGGTCACCGACGTGCCGGTGAGTGTCACCTCACCGCCGACGTTGAGCACGCCGCCGCCCGAGCCGCTGCCCTCGACGGCGGTGTTGCCCGTGATGCTGCCGCCGACGACGTCGACCCGGCCACCGTCGGTGTAGATGCCGCCGCCGCCGTTGCTGGCCTCGGTGCCCTCGGCGACGTTGTCGGAGACGTCGGTGTCCCGCACGGTCATCGTGGCGGCGGCGCTGTTCCAGAGCCCGCCGCCCTCGGCGGCCGCGCTGTTGCCCGTGACGACGGAACCGGTCACCGACACGGTGCCGGCGCCGGTCTGGTGGAAGCCACCACCGTTGCCCGGTGCGTCTCCAGCGGTGTTGCCCTCGAGCAGCACGTCGTCGAGCTCGGTGACGGTCTCGGTCGTCGGGGTCGAGCCGCTGCCGCCCGGTGCCGACTCGACGCCGCCACCGGCGCGCACCGCCTCGTTGCCGACGACGGCGGTGCCGCTCATCCGCAGCGTGCCCTGGTTGAGGACGCCCCCGCCCGAGCCGGCCGCACCGGTGGCGCTGTTGCCCTCGACGGCACTGTCCTCGACAACCAGCGTGCCGCCGTCGTTGAACAGCCCGCCGCCACCGCTCTCGGCCGGTGCGCCCGCAGCGACGTTGCCCTCGAACACCGAACCGATCACCGTCATGGTCGCCGCGGCGCTGTTCCACACGCCACCGCCCTCGTTGGCGGCCGTGTTGGCGAGGAACTCGGAGTCCTCGACCGTCACGGTGCCCCCGCCGGTGATGTGGATGCCGCCGCCGTTGCCGGGCGAGGTGCCGGTGCTGTTGCCCTCGAAGAGCGTGCCGACGACCGTGGTCTCGCTGCCCGCCGACGCCTCGATGCCGCCGCCGGCCCGCACCGCGGTGCTGTCGGCGATGCGCCCGTTCTCGACGGTGAGGCTGCCGGCGTTGAGCACCGCCCCGCCGCTGCCGCCACCGGACGCCGACCCGGCGCCGGGGGCCGTGCCGCCGAGCAGCTCGAGACCGATGAGCCGTGCGGTGCCGCCAGGCTCGACGTGGAACAGCCGGTCGGCGACGTCACCGTTGCTGATCGAGACGCCGTCGCCGTCGATGGTGACGTCGTCGAGGTCCAGGTCGCCGGTCGCGGCGTCGTCGCTGCCGTCCGCGGCCTCCCCGGCCGGCGCGATCGTGAGCGTCACGCTGGTGACGCCGTCGGCGAAGACGATGGTGTCCGGCCCGCCGGACGCCTGCGCTTGCTGCACCGCGGCGCGCAGCGTGCACTCGCCGGCGGCCGTCTCGCAGGTGCCGTCTCCGGGATCGGCGTCGACGGCGTCAGCTCCGCTGTCGACGGTGAACGTCGCGGCCGACGCCGGTGAGGCGACGGTGACCGCGAGGCCACCGGCCACCAGCACGGCGGCGGCAGCGACCGCGGCGCGCGGACGACGGGCAGCAGGACGGATCGGTCTCACGGGCACTCCCCGGCTCAGCGGCGCACTGCTGCGCCGTCGCCCTCCCTTGTCGCTCTGTCCCGATTCGTCACACCCTGTCTTTCGGCCGCCGTCGGGGTTAGCGTGCGGCGGTGCCCGCCCTGACCCGCGACGGCTGTCGTGCGCTGCTGGCGCTGCTCTGCGCCGCCGTCCTGACCGGCTGCTCGGACGCGCGACCGCCGACCGCGGCGAGCACGCCGTCGGCCACGACGTCGCCGACCGCGTCAGCCTCCTCGGGCGAGGTGCCCCTGGCGCCCGGCGAGCGGTTGGTCGCCACCGCGGTCGTCGACGTCGTCGCCGTCTTCGCCGACGCCGGCTCGGCGACGCCGACCCGCCGGCTGGACCGGCGGGAGCAGACCTCCGGCGAGCTGGTGTTCCTCGTCGAGGAGCAGCGTGACGACCGGTTGCGGGTCCAGTTGCCGGTGCGTCCCAACGGCTCGACCGGGTGGGTGCGCACGGCTGACGTGGCGCTGACCGTCACCGACTTCGCGGTCGAGGTGCGGCTGTCGGACCACGAGCTGATCGTCCGCAAGGCCGGCGACGAGGTGCTCCGCGCACCGATCGGAGTCGGGACGGCCGCCACGCCCACCCCCGGCGGGAGCTACTACCTCGAGGAGCTGCTGCAGCCGCCCGCACCCGGCCGTACGGCCCCTACGCCTACGGGCTGTCCGGCTTCTCCGACGAGCTCACCTCGTTCGCCGGCGGCGAGGCCGTCATCGGCATCCACGGCACCGACCGGCCCGACCTGGTCGGTCAGGACGTCAGCAGCGGCTGCATCCGCCTGACCAACGACGTCGTCACGCGGCTCGTCCAGGACGTCGGGCTGCCGCTGGGCACGCCGGTCGACGTCGTTGCCTGACAGTCGTGGCACCGACCATCGGCGGGCGGCGTCCGAGCGAGCGTGCGATGGGCGTGGAGGCTGTGGGCCGGCGCGGCCTGTGTGTCGCTGCTGGTGGCGTGCGGCGGCACCGACACCATCGCGCCGACGTCGCCACGGGCGCCGGCCGACCCGGCTCCGACCGCCGACGGGTCGGGCCGCGGCAGCGGCTGGGCCGTCCGGCTCGCGTCGCCTCGTGAGCTGGTCGTCTCGCTGACCGGCAGTCCACCCGGCGCCGGCCCGTGCGGCGCGCGGCTGCGCGCCAGGGCCGAGGAGGACGCCGCGCGGGTGCGGCTGTCGATCGTCGACGACAACGCCGGCGCCGGCCGTGGTGGCGGTCCGGTCGCCTGCCCTGCGGTCGGCCACCTGTGGGCGCTGCCGGTGACGCTGGAGCGGCCGCTGGGCGGCCGGACCGTCGTCGATGCCGGCGGCGAGCCCGTGCACGCGGTCGACGCGCTCGCACCGACCTGGCTGCCGGACGGGTACCGGCTCACGACCGAGTCCGGGAGCCCGAGCAGCTACTCCCTCACGCACACCGCACCCGACGGAGGGTGGCTGGTGGTGTCGACCTGGGCCGCCGACGCCGTCGGCCAGGTCGAGGCACGGATGACGCCAGCGGGCGAGCGCACCGTCGACGGCCGTGTCCTCCGGCTGCTCGGGAACGGCCCGCAGCGCGTCGTCGCCGTCGACGTCGACGGCCGGCAGGCGTGGGTGTCGTGGATGCCGCTGCGGCAGGACAGCACCGCCCGGATCAGCTGGGACGAGCTCGTCGAGGTCGCCCGGTCGGTCCGCTGAGCGGTGGAGCAGGGGGCGACCTGTCGGCAGCAGCGGGCTGAGAAGCGAAGCTCAGCCAGGCGTGCCGTTCTGCCGCTGCAGCAGGCGGGACAGGCCGCGGTGCGCCACGACCAGCTCGTCCTTGACGTCGGGCGGCAGGCTGCCGTCCTCGACCAGGACCACTCGAGCCCAGGCCAGCCGAGCCTCGTGCAGCGCGAGCGCCGCGGCCATCAGCTGCCGCTCCTCGGCCTTGCTCGCGACCGCGGCTGACAGCGCCACGACGACCGAGCCGTCCGCCTCGAGCCGACGCATCGTTCCCTCCGCACCTCCGGTGATGTGACGCACCGTAGTCGAGTGGTGCCATCTGGGCTACTCAACGTCACCCGAATGCACTAGCGCTGCCGGTCCGAAAGGCCGAACTTGTCAAAAGCGTGCTCCGCGGCGGGGTCCGCCGCGGTAGTGGTTGACACGTGAACAGGCCCGCGACCGACGCTGCGCTCACGCAGCTCGCCGAGCTGCAGGCCGCCGTCACCGAGCTCCACGACGCGCTCACCGCACTGGACGGGGACGCACCCCGCGCGGCCGAGCAGATCGCGCTGCTGCATGCGCTCAGCGAGCGCGCCCGGAACCCCTTCTCGCACTTCGAGACGACCGCCCTGCGGCAGTGACGTCGGCAAGCCGGGAGGCCGGCGGCCGGCGTCCTACAGGCAGCGGCGCAGATGCTCGTCGGCGGCCTGCACGAATGGCCCCGGCGCCGTCGCCATCGCGAAGTGCGGAAGGCCGGGAACCGCAACCACGTCCGCGTCCGGGAGCACCGCCGCCAGATGGTCGGCGATGTGCCGGAACGCGGGGTTCCCGCCCTGCTCGGCCACGAGCAGCCGGACCGGCGGAGCCGTGACGGGTGCTTGGGGGAGCAAGGCGCCCTGCAGGCCCTCGATCTCCGCCGACAGCGTCGGAACCAGGCCGACCGTCTTCGCCCACGTGGTGGCGTCCCTGCGCATGGCGTCAACGACGCGCTCGGACAGGTGGAACGCCCTGGAGACGAACTGGGCCGCGGCCTCGTCGTGCCGTCCCTCGCTCACCAGCGGCAGGACCGCGTTCAGGGCGACCAGCACGCCGTCGACGGCCAGGGGCGGCTCGTACAGCACGGCGCCGTGCACGGGCAGCGCTCGCGTCGTCATCGCCCGCAGCGCGACCATGGCGCCGTACGAGTAGCCGAGCAGCAGCGCCGGCCCGCCGAGGAAGGTGAGGACCTCTTCGAGGTCACGTGCCTCACGATCGACGTCCCCGGTCGCGCTGCCCGTGCTGTCGCCGTGTCCCCGTCGGTCGTACCGGGCCACGGCGTACCCGTCGAGCGAGGGCAGCAGCGGATCGAAGCAGTGTCGATCCGTGACCCCGCCGTGCACGAGCACGAGCAGCGGTCCGGCTCGGCCGTGCCGCTCCAGAGCCAGGTCCACCCCGTCACTGGTGCGCACGGTGATCACGAGGGAGGAGCATGCAGCAGGGCCTGGACGGGGAGCAACAACCACCACCGCGGTCGAGTCTCTGCCACGGTCTCCGGTGAGTCATAGCCACTGAGGAAGACCGGCGGCCCCTCATCTGATCTGAGAGCCTGCCTCCGGCGGCGCCGGCAGAGCGGCGCCGGCAGAGCCGCCACCGCCCGGAAGGACGCGAGCCATGGCCGTGCTGTTGAAGCTCACCGTGACGCCCGCGACCCACGAGCAGTTCGACCAGCTCGACGCCAGCGTCGGGCAGGCGACGGCGCAGGCACAGGGGCCGCCCGCTGGGCTGATGTCCCATGTCGTCTACCCCGACGGAGAGGGGTTCGTCATCGCGGACGTGTGGCGTACGCAGGCAGAGGGACAGGCCTTCCTCGACGAGTTCGTGCGTCCGGTGCTGGACGCGCTCGGGCTGACGGTGACCGCCACGGCGGCCCTGCCGGTGTGGTCGTTCGCGAGGCCGTGACCGGCAGGCAGTTCGTCGTCGGCGCCGGACGTTCGGCAGCCTCTCGACGACGTCCGCGTGCGGGCTCTGTGCGGCCCGTGCCGGCGGTCGGCGAGCGCGAGGCTGGGCTCGCGCTGCTCGACGACAATGTCGCGAGCGCTCCTGTCACGCCCAGGGGGCTGTTCACGACCTTCCCGACGACGCGCACGTGCGGGCACAATGCGCCCCATGCCGGGGGGCGGGCTCGTCGAGCGCGAGGCTGAGCTAGCACTGCTCGACGACGCTGTCCAGAACGTGCTG
Source organism: Mycobacteriales bacterium (assembly GCA_035554015.1). Lineage (GTDB taxonomy): Bacteria > Actinomycetota > Actinomycetes > Mycobacteriales > SCTD01 > DATLGD01. The sequence goes on along the minus strand of DATMJH010000079.1, from coordinate 5,985 downwards.
CGCACCGGCTCGGGGCGCGTGGTCCTCATCGAGGGCGAGAGCGGTATCGGCAAGACGGCGTTGATGCAGGCGGCTGCCGACCGGGCCGCGGCCCATGGCCTGACGGTGAGTGCGGCGTCGGGAACGCTGCTCGAGCGTGACTACGGCTACGGCGTCGTGCGCCAGCTGCTCGAGCGGCGCGTGCGACGGCTGCCCACCGCCGCGCGTGCGCGCCTGCTCGCCGGCGCCGCGGCACCTGCCGGGCTCGTCCTGGACGCGCCCGCTGTCGAGCCCGGAGCCGAGGCCGCGGCGGTGCGGCACGCGCTCTACTGGGTGCTCGACGGCCTGACCGATGCCGGGCCGCTGGCCCTCGTCGTCGACGACGCGCACTGGTCGGACGCCGAGTCGCTGCGCTGGCTGTCGCACGTCGCGCGGCGGCTGAACGGCGTGCCCGTCCTCCTCGTGCTCGCGGTGCGGGACGGCGACCGCCTCACCGACCCCTCCGCGCTCGACGACGTGCGACGGCTGCCCTTCGTCCAGCGGGTGCGGCCGGCGCCGCTGACGAGCGCGGGAGTCGCCGAGCTCGCGCGCTGCGTCGATGTCGACCTGAGCGGCAAGGGCGCCCTGACCCAGACGATCCTCGATGTCACCGGGGGCAACCCGTTCTACGTCGAGGAGCTCGTAGTCGCCGCCGCCGAGGCTGGCGGGGGGGCCGGCGAGCTCGGTGCCGACGAGGTGGTGCGCTCCGGCGGGCAGCATTTGGCCGGGCACGTCGTCGCGCGCATCGGCGCCATCGGCGACGACGCCGGGCGACTGGCCGCCGCCGTCGCGGTCCTCGGCACCGCCGAACTCCGGACAGCCGCGGCCGTGGCCGCCCTGCCCACCGATCGTGCCGCTGCGGCTGCGGACCGGCTGCGGGAGTCGAGGGTGCTCGGCCGCGACCGGTCGCTTTGCTTCGCTCATGACGTCGTCCGGTTGGCGGTGCTCTCCGACGTGGCGCCGGCCGCGCGCGCCGCTCTGCACAAGCGGGCTGCACGAGCGCTTGACGAGGATCCCGCCACCGCGGACGCCGCCGCGCTGCACCTGCTGCACGCCGAACCCGACGGCGACCCGCGGGTCGTCACGGTGCTGCGCGCCGCCGCCGACCGGGCCATGCGCCGCGCCTCACCGGAGCAGTCGGTGCTGCTGCTCGAGCGGGCACTGGCCGAGCCGGTCGGCGACGCGCGCGGTCCGGTCCTGGCGTCGCTCGGGCACGCACTGACCCTCTGCGGCCGGCACGTGGACGCCGAGGCACCGCTGCGCGAGGCCGCACCGGTGCTCGACGACGCCGCCCGCGACGCCGTCCTGCGCGACCTGGCGGAGGCGCTGCTCATGGCCGGCCGCCCCGACGACGCCCGCGCCGTGCTGGTGGCGGCAGCCGGCACCCAGCCCGGCGATGCGTTGCCTCCCCGCATGGCCGCCGAGCTGGGCGTCGTCGCGACCGCGGGCGGCGGCAGCGTCACAGCCGCGCTGGCCACCCTCGACGAGGCCGCGCGGTCGCTGCCGCCGGACGACGCCGACACGACGCCGGTGCACGTGCTGCGCGGCTACCTCGGCTGGTGGACAGCCCGGTGGCCCGCACACGAGTCGGTGAGGTGCGTCGACCAGGCGCTCGCGGCGGGACTGCTGCGGTCGCGGCCGGAGGTGTTCTCGCACGTCTGGGCGGCGCTCACGCTCTGGCACGCCGGTCAGGCCGAGCGGTCCCACGCGCTGTTCCTCGAGATCCGCGACCGCGCGATCGCCCGAGGGGCTTCGTCCGTCGTCGCCGCGGCCGAGCACGCCCTGTCGCGCGTGCTGACCGCCACCGCATCGCTGGACGAAGCCGAGGCGCTGGCGCGCCCACTGCTGTCGGAGCGGACCCGCCAGTACACCTTCGGTCGGGCGGCCCTCGTCGGCGGTCTGCTGACGACGCTCGTCGAGCTGGGCCGGCTCGAGGAGGCGGAGCAGATCCTGCACGACACCGACGTCGGACAGGAGGTGACTCCGGTCGCGACGTTCCACCTGGGCCGCATCGCGCTGCGCAGCGCGCAGGGACGTCACGACGAGGCGCTGGACGACGTCGCGGAGCTCAGACGCCGGTGCGCTGCACGGGCCCACCGCGGGATCGGCGTCCTCGACACCGCCGCCGACGCGCTCCTCGCAGCCGGACGGCGTGACACGGCGGCCGAGGTCGCCCGCGCCGCGCTCGTCGACGCCGAGCGATGGGGGACGCCGAGCGCCGTCGCCCCGCTGCGGCGGGTGCTCGGCCAGGCCACCGGCGAGGAGTCGCAGCTGCGGACAGCCGCAGCGCTCGTCGCCGGCAGCGTTCACGTCCTGGAAGACGTGCGCTGCCGGGTGACGCTGGGCGCACACCTGCGCCGTGCCGGACACCGGGCCGAGGCGACGACCCTGCTGCGCGCAGCACTGGACCTCGCGCACCGCAGCTCCGCGCGCCTGCTCGCCGAACGGGCGGCCGCCGAGCTGCGGGCCTGCGGGGCTCGGCCGCGCCGCAACGCTGTCAGCGGCGTGGAGAGCCTGACGCCCGCCGAGCTGCGCACGGCCGAGCTGGCGGCACGCGGCCTGAGCAACCCGCGCATCGCCCAGACGCTGTTCGTCTCGAGGGCCACGGTCGAGACGCACCTCAGCAGCGCATTCCGCAAGCTGGCCATCGCCTCGCGGGCGGAGCTGGCGGGCGTCCTGGAGGGCGCCGCGAAACCTCAGGGTGCCTCCATGACGCGCGAGGTCGTCACCCGCGCCAGCGTGGATCCCGTCCGACGAGGAGGGACACCATGACGACCATCGCAGCCGAACCCGTCACCGAGCCCGACGGGGCCGACCGGCCGAGCACCCTCTGCCACGCCTTCGCGCGCAACGTGCGCGACCGCGGGCCGCAGCTCGCGCTGCGCAGCCTGGGCGGCGCACGCACGTGGACCTGGGAGGAGTACGGCGCCGCGGTGGACCGCGCCGCAGGCTCGCTCGCCGCGCTGGGCGTCCAGCGGGGTGACCGCGTCGCCTTCCTGGCCCGCAACCTGCCCGAGCTGCTTCTCGCCGAGACCGCCACCGTGCAGCTCGGTGCGGCCGGTGTCGCGCTCTACACGACCTCCCCCGCGCCGGTCCTGCAGCACGTACTGGCCGACTGCGCGCCGACCGCCCTGCTCGTCGAGCAGGGCCTCGAGGAGCGGCTGTCGGGCGTGCAGCACGAGGTCCGGCACGTGATCGGGCTCGACGGCCCGCTGCGCCTGGGCCCGCCGCTCGCCGAGGTCGACGCACCGGCCGGCTTCGACCTCGAGCGGCGCTCGCGGGAGGTCACCCCCGACGACCTGCTGGGCATTCTCTACACCTCCGGCACCACTGGCGCGCCGAAAGGCGTCGAGTGGCAGCACGGCCGGATGTTGCAGGCGCTCGACGCGTTCACCGCGGCGTGGCCCGAGGGGCCAGACGTGAGCGACCTGTCCGTCGGGCCGTTCGGGCACGCCGGCGAGCGTGGCCTCGGGCACTGGCGCGGGCACCTGGTGGGCGCGACGAGGACAGCGTGCCCCGACACCGCGCAGCTGCCGGCCGCGCTGCTGGACGCGAGGCCGACGTTCCTGTTCGGGTCGCCACAGCTCTGGCAGGCCGTCCGGAGCCTGGCGCTCGCGCGCGCGACGACCGACGAGCGAGCCGTGCTCGAGGCGACGCTGCGGGCAGAGCCTGCCGACGGCGACGCCCTCGCAGGCCTTCGCGAGAGGCTGGGTCTCGACCGGCTGGACCGAGCCGTCACGGCGGCGGCGCCCTGCCCGCTGGCGCTGCAGCGCTTCATACACGCCCTCGGGCTGCCGTTCGGCGAGTTCTACGGGATGACGGAGATCGCCGCAGCGGTGCAGACGCGCCCCGGCCCGGACGACCTCGGCACCGTCGGCGTGCCGCTCACCGGCGTCGAGGTGCGGACGGCGGTGGACGGTGAGGTGCTGGTCCGCGGGCCCCGTGCACGGGGCTACCGCAACCTGCCGGAGGAGACGGCCGCGGTGTTCGGCACCGACGGCTGGACGCGCACCGGCGACGTCGGGGAGATCGACGAGCACGGCCGGCTGCGGCTGGTCGACCGCAAGCGCGAGATCATCATCTCCGCGAGCGGGCACAACACGGCGCCGGCTCCCATCGAGGCGGCGGTCAAGGGCGAGTGCCCGCTGATCGGGCAGGTCTGCGTCGTCGGTGACGGGCGGCCGCACAACACCGCGCTGGTGACGCTGGCACCGGGGGTCGAGCCGGGCGGGGACACGCACGCAGCGGTGGCCGCCGCGATCGGCCGCGTCAACGCCGTACTCGACAGCCGCGAGCGGATCGTCGCTCACACGGTGCTGGCCGAGCCCTGGCTGCCCGGCAGCGACGAGCTGACCGAGACTGGCAAGCTGAGGCGACGTCGCATCGCGACCCGGCACGCGGACGCCGTCCGGCGCCTCTACGCGTTGCCGCCGTGGGGGTGCCTGCAGTGAGCACGGCGGGGCCGCGGCGGCACGTGCTCGCCGCGACGGCGCTCGTCGTGCTGGCCGGTGCAGGTCTGCTGCTCGACCCGGCGCGAGCCGACGGCTCCGCGGTGCTCAGCAGCGGGATGCAGCACGTCACCCGGGTGCCGCTCCCGGGCGCGGTGAGCGTCGCCTTCGACAGCCGGCGCCCTGTCGCGTACGTCGTCACGCGAGAGCACGGTGGCACCGTGGCGACGGTGGACATGGCCGATCCCCGCCGGCCGCGGGTACTGGGCACCCTGGCCGTGCCGTCGCAGGCGTACATGGAGGACGTGTCCGTCGGCGAGCGTCCGGACGGCACGACGTTCCTGCTCGTCCGGGAGGTCGACGGCGTGCGCGTCGTCGACGTGACGGATCCCGGCGCACCGAGATCGCGCGGGTTCCTCGACGTCGAGTCGCACACCTGGACGTGCGTGGACGCCGGCTGCTCGCACGCGTACGGCACCCGCAACGGCTTCACCGGCACCGGCGTCTTCGCGGTCGTGGACCTCACCGACCTGGACGCCCCCCGCACCGCGGCACTCCTGCCGTCGGCTGTGGGCGTGGTCCACGACTGGGACCGCGACGCGGCTGGCGTCGTCTGGGCCGCCGGCGGCAACGGGCTGGCGGCGTACGACGTCACCGACCCGACCCGGCCGGTGCTGGTCGCGACGTCCGACGCCCACGGGACCAAGGGGCACTCCGAGCACAACGACCAGGTGCAGCTGCACGGCACCCAGCGGCCGCACGCCGACCGCTATCGCGCAGGCCATCGGCGCGACGGCGCGTCGCTCGAGCGAGGCAACGTGCTCCTCGTCTCCGAGGAGGGCAACGACGTCGACTGCACCGACACCGTGCAGACCTGGCACGTCCCGCACCTCGACCCTGCGCTCGCCGCCGCCGAGAGCCCGGACGGGCTCGCCGGCCGGGGGTCCGTCACACCGCTGGACACGTGGTCGCTCGAGGACGCGCCTGCATCCTCCCGCCCGCCGGTGTCCTTGCTGTGCTCGGTCCACTGGTTCGACGCGCGTTCGGACGGCTTCGTCGTCGTCCCGACCTACGGGTCCGGCACCCGCGTGCTCGACCTGCGCGAGCCGCTGGACATCCGTCAGGTCGCCTTCCACGTCGCAGACCGGGTGCAGGCCATCCAGTCCCGCTGGGTGCCCGAGCGGGACGGCACCGGCCGGGCGACCGGCCGCGCGTCACGGTTCGTCGTCACTGCCGACGTCGGCACGCCGACCGGCTTCACGACGAGCCCGGACGGCGGCCTCGACGTCTTCGAGGTGGACGCGTCGGCGCTGGCGGCGTCGTGGCGCTGACGGTCACCGGTGCGTCGCGGCCTGCAGCCGGCCGGCGATCTGCTGGGCGTCGAGGTGGCGGGCAGCCACGCTCATGACCAGCTCGAACGCCTCGCCGTCGAGGTCGGGGCGGCGCCCGTTCAGGGCCGCGTCGAGCTCTCGATCGGTGCGATGGTCGTGGGCCATCCCGAGACGGACCGAGCTGATAC
>DATMJH010000078.1:0-5874 GCA_035554015.1 Mycobacteriales bacterium | reverse complement strand
CCCGCATGGCCGAGACGGGGGCCGGTTTCGCCGAGGCGCTCGCGGAGGCCACCGACCTCGGGTACGCCGAGGCCGACCCCACGGCCGACGTCGACGGCTTCGACGCCGCGGCCAAGGCGGCGATCCTCGCGAGCCTGGCGTTCCACACCCGCGTCGTCGCGGCGGACGTGCACCGCGAGGGCATCACCGCCGTCACCGCCGCCGACGTGGCGAGCGCGCGGGCGATGGGCTGCGTGGTGAAGCTGCTCGCCATCGCGGAGAAGGAAGGGGGAGGGGGTCATGCTGGGGTGTCAGTCCGCGTGCACCCCGCGATGATCCCGCGCACCCATCCGCTGGCCAGCGTCCGCGAGGCCTACAACGCCGTGTTCGTCGAGGCCGACAGCGCCGGCCGGCTGATGTTCTACGGGCCCGGCGCTGGTGGCGCCCCGACGGCCAGCGCAGTGCTCGGCGACGTCGTCGCGGTGGCGCGCAACGTGCTCGCCGGCACCCGCGGCGCAGGGGAGTCCTCGTACGCCGAGCTGCGGGTCCGTCCGATGGGCGAGGTCGTCACGAGGTACCACATCAGCCTCGACGTCGCCGACAAGGCCGGCGTGCTCGCCGCCGTCGCGCAGGCGTTCGCGGCGCACGACGTCTCGCTGCGCACCGTGCGGCAGGAGGGGCACGGCGACGACGCCAGCCTGGTGGTCGCCACGCACACCGCCACGGACGCCGCGCTGTCCGCCGTCGTCGAGGAGCTGCGCCGGCTCGACAGCGTGCGCGCCGTCGCCAGCGTCATGCGGGTGGAGGGGGAGGCATGACGGCACCCGTGCTGCCGCGCGCCGGCTGGCGAGGCCTGATCGAGGAGTACCGCGACCGGCTGCCGGTCACCGCCACCACTCCCGTCGTCACGCTGCTGGAGGGCGCGACGCCGCTGGTGCCCGCCGAGCACCTGTCCGAGCTGGTCGGCGCCCGTGTGCGGCTGAAGGTCGAGGGGCTCAACCCCACCGGGTCCTTCAAGGACCGCGGCATGACCGTGGCCATCAGCAAGGCCAAGGAGGCCGGCTCGCAGGCCGTCATCTGCGCCTCCACCGGCAACACCAGCGCCAGCGCGGCGGCCTACGCGGCCAAGGGCGGCCTGACCTGCGCGGTGCTCGTGCCCGAGGGCAAGATCGCGCTCGGCAAGCTGGCGCAGGCGCTCGTGCACGGGGCCCGGCTGCTGCAGGCGCCGGTGACGGCGTCGCCGCGGCGCAGCCCGTACTTGCGGACCTGCTGGAGCGAGACGTAGACGTCGTTCGGCCCGGTCAGGTAGCCCGAGGTCCGCACGAAGCCGTAGTTGTCGAGGATGTCGAGGATGCCGCCGATGGGGATGAGGACGTCGTCCTCGCTGATCACCGGCTCGGCGTCCCCGCCGAAGCGGTCGTTGCGGCCCCGGCCGCGTCCGCGGCCACGCTCGCGGAACCGGCCACGACGGCCGCCGCGGCCGTACTCGTCGTCGTCGCGTCCGTCGCCCTGACCGTCGCGCGGGTCGCGCGGGGGGCCGTTCGCAACGTCACGCTGGTCGCGCTGGTCGCGCTGGTCGCGCTGGGTCCGGTCGTCGCGCGGACCGCGGTCCTGCCGGTCGTCCCGGCTCCCCTGCCGGTCCTGCCGGTCCTGCCGGTCCTGCGGGTGCTGCGGTGCGGCGGTGTGGCCGCCCTCGACCGCTCCGGCGGCCGCGGCCGCGGCGCGCTCCTGCCGGCGGGCCTCGCGTTCCAGGAAGCGCTCCCGGGCGCGGTCGACGCGCTCGGGCCGCTCCGGGCGCTCCTGGTCGTCCTCGGTGTCGCGGTACCGGTCGCGGGCCGGTTCGCGCTCCTCGTCGTCGGCGGTGTCGCGCTCGACGTACCGGGCGCCGGCCGGGTCACGCTCCTCGTGACGGTCACGGTCGGCGTCGCGGTCGGCGTCGCGGTCGGCGTCACGGTCGGCGTCGCGGTCGGCGTCACGGTCGGCGCGGGCGTCCGCCGCTGCCTGCTCGCGGGCCTCGACCGGCTCGCGCTGCGGTGCGCCGCCGCGCCCGGCGGCGGCCGCCGCGGCGTCGGCGCCACCGCCCTGCTTCTCGCGGATGGCGTCGATGAGCTGGCTCTTGCGCATGCGGGCCACGCCGGTGATGCCGAGGTCGCCGGCCATCGCCTGCAGCTCAGGCAGCACCATCGCGGCCAGCCCGCCGCTCGTGGCCCGGCGGCGCGTGCGCGGCCGGGCCGGTGCGCCGGAGTCGTCGGCGCCGGCGCTGGTCACGCCGGCTGCGCGGTCGCCGTTGGAGCCGGCGGGGGCGGCCTGCTCCGGTGGCGAGGAGTCGCCGGTGCCGGGCAGCAGGTCGGGGGTGTCGGTCAAAGGAGGGTCCTCCTCGAGGGTCCGCCGCCGCGGGTGCGGCCGGCGGTGCGCTCCCGGTGGTCGGGAGCCTCGCCGGGCGGGTCGGTGCGTCGGCGAGAGGTCGGATGGGGGATTCGCCCCAAGCGCAGTTCCCGCGCCGGGCGTGGGACGGGGCAGCCGCTGGCGGGCGACGGCTCGCACGCGCGCGACGTCCGACCGGCCGACGTCGCGGGTGGCGACGCGGAGGGGACGGAGCAGGGGGTGCGGCGCAAGCCGCGCTGCTCGGCGGTGCGAGCACGGGCGCCCGGACCGGGCGACGGGTGCGGCGCACAGCCTAACGACGCCGTGCGCCCAGCACAACACGCGCCGGTGTCGGCGTGTTCTCCGCTCAGTCGGCGCGGACGACGCCGGCGCCCGACCGCTCGACGTCGAGGGGCAGGGCCGTCCAGCCCCGCGGCGCGCGGTCGAGCGCGACCTCGCGGGTCTCGTGCACGGTCAGCGCCAGCACGGTGGGCCCGGCCCCGCTGACGACGGCGGGGACCCCCTCGGTGCGCAGCCGCTCCACCAGGGCGGCGGTGCGCTTCTGCGCCGGCGCCCGGTACTGCTGGTGCAGCCGGTCCTCGGTCGCCGTCATCAGCAGCGACGGGTCGGTCGTGACGGCGTGCGCCAGCAGCGCGGCGCGCGCCGCGTTCGCCGCGGCGTCGGCGTGCGGCACCCGCTCGGGCAGCATGCCGCGGGCCTTCTTCGTCGACGACGTCGTGGCCGGCACGAACGCGACCGGGGCGAGCTCGGCCGACGGCTCGAGCCGCACCGCACCGGAGCCGCCGGCACCGGTCCAGGCGAGCGTGAGGCCACCCCGCAGGCAGGCCGCGACGTTGTCCGGGTGGCCCTCCAGCTCGGTGGCGAGCGCCAGCGCGGCGTCGTCGTCGAGCACCTGCCCGCCGCCGAGCACGAGCGCCCGCGCGGCCACGACGGCGGCGCTGATGGCGGCCGCGGACGACCCGAGCCCGCGGGCGTGCGGGATGCGGTTGGCGCACCGCACCTCGAGACCGCGGGGCTGCCCACCCAGCCGGTCGAACGTGGCCCGCAGCGCCTTGACGAGCAGGTGCCGCTCCGTGCGCGGCAGCGTCTCGGCACCCTCGCCGGCGATGTCGACGGACAGGCCGGCGTCGACGACCTGCACCTCGACGTGGTCGTGCAGCGCCAGCGCCAGCCCGGCGCAGTCGAAGCCGGGGCCGAGGTTGGCGCTGGTCGCGGGGACGCGGACGCGCACGGGCGCGGCGCGGAAGGCGGGCGGCACGGGTCTCCTCTCAGCCCGGGACGGGGGCGGACCGGCGCAGCACGCGCGGGGCCCGCCACCACAGCCCCGAGTACAGCAGCACGACCGCGCCGGCGGCGGCCAGGAGGTCACGGGCGGGCACGACCTCCGACAGCAGGCCGAACGCGACCTGGCTGCCGGCGATGACGAGGGTGGCCAGCGTGTAGTCGGCGCTGAACACCCGGCCGCGCAGCGCGTCCGGCACCGTGGCCTGCAAGCCGTAGGTCGACAGGATCCAGTTGGCGCCACCACCGGCGTGGGCGACGACGAGCAGCAGCAGCACGAGCACGAACCAGGGCGTGACCGCGAGCGCGAGGTACCCGACGCCGAACACCGCCATCGAGCAGGCCAGCACCGAGCGCAGGGCGGCCGGCTCGGTGGCCCGGCCGCGCAGCAGCAGTGGGCCGAGGAGGGCACCGACGCCCCGCGCGCTGTACATCAGGCCGACGCCGAGCGGTCCGGCGCCGAACGCCGCCGCGCCGTACAGCGGGAACAACGACAGCGCGCCGTTGCCGAACGCCGGGCCGGTCTTGCACGTCAGCAGCGCCAGCACCGAGTGCTCGCGCCGCGCGTAGCCGGCGGCCTCGGCGATGTCCGCGCGCGCCGACCGGCGCGCGCGCGGCGGCGCCGAGGGGTCGGAGAACGGGCGCGTCGTGCGAGCCACGAGCAGTGCCGCCAGCCAGAGCAGCCCCGCCGTGGCCAGGAAGCACGCCGTCGGACCGAGCGTGCCGGCGACCAGGCCGCCGAGCGCGGCGCCGACGGCGAGCATGGTGCCCCACGAGGCGCCGTTCAGGACGCTCGCGACCGAGAGGTCGTCCCGGTCGACGAGGTTCGGCAGCGCGGCGGCTCCCGCCGGGTGCGCGAAGGCCTTGGCCGCGGCGATCAGGCCCATGCCGACCAGCGCCACCCACGCCGTCGACTCCGACCGCACGAGCAGCAGGAGCAGCGCCGCCGCGCCGCCGGCGAGGTTCGCCACCACCATCACGCGCCGCCGGTCGAGCCGGTCGACGACGGTCCCGGCGTACGGTGCGACCAGCGCGAACACGAGGGTGTCGGCGGTGAGCACCAGCGCTCCCCACAGACCCGAGCCGGTCAGCTCGGGCAGCAGGACGAGCAGCGGGATGACGGCGAACCAGTCGCCGCCGAGCGCGATGAGCTGCGACACGTAGGCGCGCCGGAAGTCGCGCTCGCGGCGCAGCAGGTCGACGTAGGGCCGCACCGCGGGTCGCTCGCGCCCTGGGGTCAGGCGAGGTCGAGCGCGGCGGCGGCGGCGGGCGCCGACGCCGGGACCGTGACCGGCTTCGGGGCGCCGGCGATCGCCCAGTCGGGGTCCTTGAGCCCGTTGCCCGTGACGGTGCAGACGACGTCGGCGCCCGCGGGAAGCCCACCCGCGGCGTGCACCTGCAGCAGCCCCGCGACGCTCGCGGCCGAGGCCGGCTCGACGAACACGCCCTCGCGCTGGGCGAGCAGCCGGTACGCCGACAGGATCTGCCGGTCGGTGACGGCGTCGATGAGGCCGCCGCTCTCGTCGCGCGCCGCCAGCGCCGACTGCCACGAGGCGGGGTTGCCGATGCGGATGGCCGTCGCGATCGTCTGCGGCGCAGGCACCCGGCTGCCGGTCACGATGGGCGCGGCCCCGGCGGCCTGGAAGCCCATCATGCGCGGCCGCCGGCTGGTGACCCCGGCAGCGGCGTACTCGACGTAGCCCTTCCAGTAGGCGGTGATGTTGCCGGCGTTGCCGACCGGCAGGAAGTGCAGGTCGGGCGCGTCGCCCAGCACGTCGCACACCTCGAACGCCGCGGTCTTCTGCCCCTCGATGCGGTCCGGGTTCACCGAGTTCACGAGGGTGACGGGGTAGTCGCGCGAGAGGTCGCGGCACAGGTCGAGGCAGTCGTCGAAGTTGCCCTGCACCTGCAGCAGCCGCGCGCCGTGCACGAGCGCCTGGGCCAGCTTGCCGAGCGCGATCTTGCCCTCGGGCACGAGCACCGCGCAGGTCAGGCCGCCCTTGGCCGCGTAGGCCGCGGCGCTCGCGCTCGTGTTGCCGGTGGACGCGCAGATGACCGCCTGCGACCCCTCCTCGCGCGCCTTGCTGATCGCCATCGTCATGCCGCGGTCCTTGAAGGACCCGGTCGGGTTGGCGCCCTCGACCTTGAGCCAGACCTGCGCGCCCACGAGGTCGCTGATCCGCTGCGCGGACACCAGCGGCGTGCCGCCCTCGAGCAGCGTGACGACGG
>DATMJH010000077.1:0-4115 GCA_035554015.1 Mycobacteriales bacterium | reverse complement strand
CACCTTGACGGCGCCGAGCTCCTGCTGCACCTGGCCGACGGCACCCTGCCGACCGGCTGACCCGCACCGACCGAAGGGCACCACCGTGAGCACCACCTCGTCCGGGAAGGACCGCGTCGTCCTGGCCTACTCCGGCGGGCTCGACACCTCCGTCGCCATCGGCTGGATTGCCGAGGAGACCGGCGCGGAGGTCGTCGCCGTCGCCGCGGACGTCGGCCAGGGCGGCGAGGACCTCGACGTCATCCGGCAGCGCGCCCTCGACTGCGGCGCGGTCGAGGCCGTCGTCGCGGACGTGCGCGACGAGTACGCCGAGGAGTACTGCCTGCCGGCGCTGCAGGCCAATGCGCTCTACATGGGCCGCTACCCGCTGGTGTCGGCGCTGTCCCGGCCGCTCATCGCCAAGCACCTGGTGACCGCCGCCCGGTACCACGGCGCATCGATGGTGGCTCACGGCTGCACCGGCAAGGGCAACGACCAGGTCCGCTTCGAGGTCGGCATCGGGGCGCTCGCTCCCGAGCTGAAGGTGCTCGCTCCCGTCCGCGACTCCGGCATGACCCGCGACAAGGCGATCGCGTTCGCCGAGGAGAAGGGGCTGCCGATCGACGTCACCAAGAAGTCGCCGTACTCGATCGACCAGAACGTCTGGGGCCGCGCGGTCGAGACCGGTTTCCTCGAGGACCCGTGGAACGGGCCGATCGAGGACGTGTACTCCTACACGCAGGCGCCCGGTACCTCGAGCGGGCCCGACGAGCTGGTGCTGTCGTTCACAGCCGGCGTGCCGACGGCGGTCGACGGCCGGCCGGTGACCGTGCTGCAGGCCATCGAGCAGCTGAACGCGCGCGCCGGGGCGCAGGGCGTCGGCCGGCTCGACATGGTCGAGGACCGCCTGGTCGGCATCAAGAGCCGAGAGGTGTACGAGGTGCCGGGCGCGCAGGTGCTGATCACCGCGCACCAGGAGCTCGAGGCGCTGACGGTGGAGCGCGACCTCGCCCGGTTCAAGCGCGGCGTCGAGCAGCGCTGGTCCGAGCTGGTCTACGACGGGCTGTGGTTCTCGCCGCTCAAGCGGGCGCTCGACGCCTTCGTCGCGGAGTCCCAGCAGCACGTGTCCGGCGACGTCCGCGTCGTGCTGCACCAGGGAACGGCCACGGTCACCGGGCGGCGCAGCGACGCCTCGCTCTACGACTACAACCTCGCCACCTACGACGCCGGCGACACCTTCGACCAGACGCTGGCCAAGGGCTTCGTCGAGCTGTGGGGCATGCCGAGCAAGATCGCGGCGGAGCGCGACATCCGTCTCGCCCGGTGAGCGGACCGTCGTCGGAGCGCACCAGCCTGTGGGGCGGCCGCTTCGAGGGCGGGCCGGCCGAGGCGCTCGCGCGGCTGTCGGTCAGCGTGCACTTCGACTGGCGGCTGGCGCCCTACGACCTGCTCGGCTCACAGGCGCACGCCCGGGTGCTGCACCGCGCCGGGCTGCTCGACGCCGACGAGCTCACCAGGATGCTCGGCGCGCTGGAGGAGCTGCGCGCGGAGGTCGTCGACGGCACCTTCCGCCCGCGAATCGAGGACGAGGACGTCCACACGGCGCTGGAGCGCGGCCTGCTCGAGAAGCTCGGCACGCTCGGCGGCAAGCTGCGCGCCGGGCGGTCGCGCAACGACCAGGTGGCCACGGACCTCCGCCTGTACCTGCGTGACTCCGCACGGCTGGTCGTGCGCCGGCTCGCCGAGCTCGAGGAGGCGCTGCTGGACCAGGCGGCGCGGCACGTCGACACGCCGGCACCGGGCATGACGCACCTGCAGCACGCGCAGCCGGTGCTGTTCGCCCACCAGCTCATGGCCCACGTGCAAGCCTTCGCGCGCGACGTCGACCGGCTGGTCGACTGGGACGAGCGGGCGGCCGTCTCGCCACTCGGCTCGGGTGCGCTGGCGGGGTCGTCGCTGCCGCTCGACCCGGTCGGCGTGGCAGCCGAGCTCGGGTTCCGCGCGGCGGCTGCCAACTCGATGGACGCCGTCTCCGACCGCGACTTCGTCGCCGAGTTCCTGTTCGTCGCGGCGCTGCTCGGCGTGCACCTGTCGCGGCTGGGGGAGGAGGTCGTTCTCTGGAACTCCACCGAGTTCGGCTGGGTCACCCTCGACGACGCCTGGTCGACCGGCTCGTCGATCATGCCGCAGAAGAAGAACCCCGACATCGCCGAGCTCGCCCGCGGCAAGGCCGGCCGGCTCATCGGCCACGTCACCGGCTCGTTGGCGATGCTCAAGGGCCTGCCGCTCACCTACGACCGGGACATGCAGGAGGCACAGGAGCCCTGCTTCGACGCCGTCGAGACCCTGCTGCTCGTGCTGCCGGCGATGGCGGGGATGGTCGGCACCATGACCGTGCACGCCGACGTCCTCGAGGCGTCCGCACCCACGGGCTTCGCGCTGGCGACCGACGTCGCCGAGCTGCTCGTCCGGCGCGGCGTGGCGTTCCGCGAGGCGCACGAGGCCGTGGGGCACCTGGTCGTGTGGTGCACCGTCAACGGCAAGCAGCTGCACGACGCGACCGACGACGAGCTCGCGCACGTCTCACCGCACCTGACCCCGGACGTGCGGTCGGTGCTCGACGTGCGGGGCGCGTTGTCGGCCCGGTCGGCGCACGGCGGCACGGCGCCGGAGCGGGTGCGCGAGCAGCTGGCGGCGCTGACCGCCGAGGTCGCGTCGCACCGCGGCTGGGCGGATGCCTGACCGCGAGCTCCTGGGCCGGCCGGTGCTCGACGTCGCGCCGCGACTGCTCGGCGCCCATGTGCACGCCCGTGGCGTCACGGTGCGGCTGACCGAGGTGGAGGCCTACGCCGGCGAGGCCGATCCCGGCTCACACGCCTACCGCGGCCGGACGGCCCGCACCGCGGTGATGTTCGGACCGCCCGGGCACGCGTACGTGTACTTCACGTACGGCATGCACTGGTGCATCAACGTGGTCACGGGTGAGGACGGCGTCGCGAGCGCGGTCCTGCTGCGTGCCGGGGAGGTCGTCGACGGCCTCGCCGCCGCGCGGGCGCGGCGCCCCGGGGTGGGCGACCGCGACCTGTGCCGCGGGCCGGCCCGGCTCACCAGGGCGCTCGGCGTCACCGGCGCGGACGACGGCGTCGACCTGCTCGCCCCGGCCTCACCGGTGCGACTGCTCGCCGGCCCGGCCGCCGACCTCTCGACGGTGCGCACCGGACCGCGCGTCGGCGTCGCCGGTGCCGGCGCGCCGACGCCGTGGCGGTTCTGGCTCGACGGCGAGCCGACCGTGTCGCCGTACCGCGCCGCCGTGCCGCGCCGGGGGCGCAGCCGCGCCTCGTGACCCGGCTCCGCGAGCCATAGCCTGCGCCGCATGAGCGGACGCCTGCGCGGCCGGGTCGGCGTGGTCACCGGCGCCGGTCGCGGCATCGGTCGTGAGGTCGCACGGGCGCTCGCCGCCGAGGGGATGCACCTCGCCGTCGTCGCGCGCACGGGTGCGCAGGTGCGCAGCCTCGCCGACGAGCTGGAGCGGCTCGGCGTGCCGGTCTTCCCGGCCGCGCTGGACGTGCGTGACGCCGCCGCCGTCGAGCGGCTGGTCACGCACGTCGAGCAGCAGCTCGGGCCGGTCGACCTGCTCGTCAACAACGCCGGGCGCATCGAGCACGCGCCGCGCCCGTTCTGGGAGGTCGACGCCGCGGAGTCCTGGGACGTCGTCGAGACCAACCTTCGCGGTCCGTTCCTCCTCTGCCGGGCGCTGCTGCCCGCGATGGTGCAGCGGGGCCACGGGCACGTCGTCAACGTCACCAGCCGGGCCCGCGCCGCCGCGGAGACGGGCACCTACACCGCCTACGCCGTGAGCAAGCGCGCGCTGTCCGCCTTCACCGCGGCGCTCGCGGTGCCGCTCACCGGCACGGGCGTGGTCGTCGTCGACGTGCTGCCCGGGCTCGTCCGGACGCCGATGACGGCGTCGATGCCGGTCTGGGAGGGAGTGCCCGAGGACGGCTGGACGCCGCCGGAGGCCACCGGCCGGGTCGTCGTCGACATCGCGCTCGGCCGGCACGACGACCGGACCGGTCAGGTGCTCGACGCCGCAGCGCTGCCCGGCTGAGCGGCGCGTCGGCGAGGGCGCGGGCGAG
>DATMJH010000076.1:0-2661 GCA_035554015.1 Mycobacteriales bacterium | reverse complement strand
GGCCTGCCCCATGCAGATCGTCTGGATCTCCGGCTTCACGAACTGCATCGTGTCGTAGATCGCGGTGAGCGCCGTGAACGAGCCGCCGGGGCTGTTGATGTAGATCGAGATGTCGCGGTCGGGGTCCTCGGACTCCAGGTGCAGCAGCTGCGCCATGACCACGTTGGCGACGCCGTCGTCGATCGGCGTGCCGAGGAAGATGATCCGCTCCTTGAGCAGCCGGGAGTAGATGTCGAACGAGCGCTCGCCGCGCGAGGTCTGCTCGATGACGATCGGGATCGTGTAGTCGACCACCGGGTCGAAGGCCATGTGCGTCTCTCTCCTCAGGACCGGGTGCCCGCGCCGGACGGCACCTGCTTGGCGCCGCTGACGACGTGGTCGACGAAGCCGTACTCCTTGGCCTCCTCCGCCGAGAACCAGCGGTCGCGGTCGGAGTCCTTCTCGATCTGCTCGACGCTCTGGCCGGTGTGGAAGGCGATCCGCTCGGCCATCGTCTTCTTCACGTAGAGCATCTGCTCGGCCTGGATGGCGATGTCGGCCGCGGTGCCGCCGATGCCGCCCGACGGCTGGTGCATCATGATCCGTGCGTGGGGGGTGGCGTACCGCTTGCCCTGGGCGCCGGCACACAGCAGGAACTGGCCCATCGAGGCCGCGAGGCCCATGCCGACCGTCGCGACGTCGTTCGCGACGAACTGCATGGTGTCGTAGATGGCCATGCCGGCCGACACCGAGCCGCCGGGGCTGTTGATGTAGAGGTAGATGTCGCGCTCGGGGTCCTCGGCCGCCAGCAGCAGCAGCTGCGCGCAGATGGCGTTGGCGACCGGGTCGTCCACCGCCGAGCCCAGGAAGATGATCCGCTCCTTGAGCAGCCGGTTGAAGACCTGGTCGTCCAGGCCCATGCCGGCGCCGGGGTTGCGCATCGTCGGGGCGACGACGAGCCCGCTCGACGGGTCGGTGTGGCTCACGGTGTCCTGCCTGTCTGTCGGGAGCGCCGGGTGCGTCAGCGACCCTAGCGTCGGGCCCGCGGCCGGCATGCCCCGGCAGCGGAGGTTCCGCTGACGGCGTACCCGGGGGCTACTCCCCGAGGTAGTGGACCGTGCCGTCGTCGTGCACGTGGTAGCGCCGGCCCGCGTCGTCGGTCTGGACGTCGGGCGGCACGTCGCCGGCACCGGTCTGGCCGCGCAGCGCCTCCAGGTCGACCACATCGCCGGAGGCGTCGGTGACGGTCGCCGCGCTCATGACCGTGGCGAGGGCCTTGCCGCGGCGCACCTCGCTGACCAGGCCGGCGAGCTGGCCGGACTGCACGATCTGCTGCGCCAGCTCGTCCGGCGAGACGCCGGTCTGCTGCGCGCGCCGGACCACCTGTTCGGTGAGCTCGGCGTCGGACACGCCGAGCTGCTCCTTGTCCGCGACGGCGTCGAGCACGAGCTGCGCCTTGACCGCCTTCTCGGCTCCCTCGCGCAGCTCCTCGGTGAACTCCTCCTCGTTCTTGCCCTCCTGCTCGAGGTAGAGGTCGAGGGTCAGCCCGGTCTGCGCCAGCTGCTGCTTGACCTGCTCGGTGCGCCACTCCTGCTCGGCCTCCACCACCGACGGGGGCAGCGGCACGTCGACCTTCTCCAGAAGCGCGTCGAGCACCTTGTCGCGGGCGTCGACGCCCTGCTGGAGCTTCTTCATGCGCTCGAGCCGGTCGCGGACGTCGTCGCGCAGGGCGTCGGCGGTCTCGAAGCCGACGCTCTCGGCGAAGGCGTCGTCGACCTCGGGCAGCGAGCGCTCGTTGACCGCCTTGACGGTCACCTCGACCTGCGCCTCACGGCCCTCGAACTCACCGGCCACGAGCACGGTCGGGAAGGTGCGGACGTCGCCCGCGGACGCGCCGGCGACGGCCTCGTCCAGGCCGTCGAGCAGGTCGCCCTTGCCCACCTCGTAGGACAGGTCGGTGGCCGACCCCCCGGGGACCTCCTCGCCGTCGACGCGGGCGAGCAGGTCGAGGGTGACGAAGTCGCCGCTCGCGGCGGCCCGCTCGACCGGCGTCAGCGACGCGAACCGCTCGCGCAGCGCGTCGAGCTGCTCCTGCAGGTCCTCCTCCGCGACGGTCGCGTCGTCGACCGTGACGGCGAGGTCGTCGTAGGCCGGCAGCTCGATCTCGGGGCGGACCTCCACCTCGGCGGTGAACGCGAGCCGCTCGCGGTCGGCCAGCTCGGTGATGTCGACCTCCGGGCGGCCGACCGGCGCCACGCCGGCCTCGTTCACCGCCTCGCTGTAGAGCCGGGGCAGTGCCTTCTGCACGGCCTCCTCGAGCACCACGCCACGGCCCACCCGCTGGTCGAGGATCGCCGGCGGCACCTTGCCCGGCCGGAACCCCTGCACGCGCACCTGGCCGCCGATCGTCCGGTAGGCCTCCTTCAGCTCGGGCTCGAGCTCGGCGAAGGGAACCTCGACGGTGAGCCGGACCCGGGTCGGGCCGAGGGTCTCGACGGCGCTCTGCACAGGGGGACGTCCTTCTCCGGTCGACAGCACGATGGCGCCGTTGCTCGGCAGGGAGCTGTCGGGGCGGGGAGACTCGAACTCCCGATCTCCTGCTCCCAAAGCAGGCGCGCTGGCCACTACGCTACGCCCCGCGGACCTGCGTCCGACGAGCACCGGCCGGGCCCACTCTAGGGC
>DATMJH010000075.1:0-9320 GCA_035554015.1 Mycobacteriales bacterium | reverse complement strand
CGCACGTGCACCAGGGTGTTGGCGGTGCCGAGGTCGACGGCGATGTCACGACCCACGAACGACACGCTGCTCGCCACCACTCCCCTCCCCCCTCACCCTTGCGTCCGCGTCCTGGCACACGTCCCCCGTGGGACGAGGCGGACGCTACGGCGGATCAGCCGAGGTCGGGGAAGAACAGCGCCGCCTCGCGGGCGGCGGACTCGGGAGAGTCGCTGCCGTGCACGAGGTTCTGGCCGATCTCGAGGGCGTAGTCGCCGCGGATCGAGCCGGGCGTGGCCTCCACCGGGTTGGTGACGCCCATGAGCCGCCGGACACCGGCGACCGCGTTCGGCCCCTCGACGACCAGCGCCACGAGCGGCCCGCCGGTGATGAACTCGACGAGCTCGCCGAAGAACGGCCGCTCCCGGTGCTCGCCGTAGTGCTGCTCGGCGGTGTCACGGTCGAGCGTCCGCAGCTCCATCGCGACCAGCGTCAGGCCCTTGTCCTCCAGGCGCTTGACGACCTCGCCGGCGAGGCCGCGCCGGACGCCGTCGGGCTTGACGAGGACGAGGGTGCGCTCAACGGCCACGGTGCGGGACTCCTGTGCGGGCGGTGTCGGGGACGCCGACACGCTACCGGCGCCCGAGCAGGGTGCGGGCCTCGCCCACGGTGACGACCGAACCGGTGACGAGCACCCCGGCGCCGCCGTACACGGCCTCCCGCTCGGCGAGCGCCACGGCGGTGTCGAGGGCGTCGTCGAGCCGGTCCTCGACGGTGACGCGGTCCTCGCCGAAGACGTCGACGGCCAGGGCGTGGAGCGCGTCGACCGGCATCCGTCGGGGCGAGGCGTTCTCGGTGACGACGACGGCGGTCACCGCCGGCTCGAGCGCCTCGAGCATGCCCTCGACGTCCTTGTCGGCCAGGCACGCGACGACGGCCACCAGCGAGGTGAACGAGAACGACTCGCTCACGGCCTCCACCGTCGCGGCCATGCCGGCCGGGTTGTGCGCGGCGTCGAGCAGCACGGTCGGCGAGGTGCGCGCGACCTCCAGCCGGCCGGGGCTGGCGACCCGCGCGAAGCCCTCGCGCACCAGCTCGCCGTCGAGCGCCCGGTCACCGAGGAACGCCTCGGCAGCCGCCAGGGCCGCCGCCGCGTTCGAGGCCTGGTGGGCCCCGTGCAGCGGCAGGAACACCTGGTCGTAGCGGGCGTGCAGGCCCTGCAGGTCGAGCAGCTGGCCACCCACCGCCGTCCGCCGGTCGACGACGCCGAACTCCAGCCCCTCGCGCGCCACCGTGGCGCCGACCTCGGCGCAGTGCCGCAGCAGCACCGTCGCGGCCTCCACCGGCTGCTGCGCCAGCACGACGGTGGCGCCCTCGTGCACGATGCCCGCCTTCTCGGCGGCGATGTCCTCGAGCGTGGGACCCAGCAGCGCGGCGTGGTCCATGCCGACCGGCAGCACGACGCAGGTCTGGGCCTGAACGACGTTGGTGGCGTCCCACCGGCCGCCGAGGCCGACCTCGAGCACGGCGGCGTCGACCGGCGCGTCGGCGAACGCGGCGAAGGCGAGCGCGGTGAGCACCTCGAAGAACGTCATCCGGTCCCCTTCGACGGACACCGAGCGCTCGTCGACCAGCTGCACGAACGGCGCGATCTCGTCGAAGACCTCGGCGAAGCGGTCGTCCTCGAGCGGGACGCCGTCGAGCACCACCCGCTCGGTGACCGACTGCAGGTGCGGGCTGGTGTACCGGCCGGTGCGCAGGTTCGCCGCCTGCAGCAGCCCGTCGACCATGCGGGCGGTGCTCGTCTTGCCGTTGGTGCCGGTCAGGTGGATCGAGGGATAGGCGCGCTGCGGGGAACCGAGCAGGTCGAGCAGCAGCGTCATCCGCACGAGGTCGGGGACCATCCGGTCCTCGGCGGGGTGGCGGGTGGCGAGCTCGGCCATCACCCGGTCGAGCGGGCCACTCACCGCGATGCCCGACCCGACGCCGCCGACGTCGTGCTCTCCTCAGGGTCCCGGCGCTGTGGAGAGCACGATGTCTGCGCGATCATCGGGTGCCCTTGGCGGGCGCCTCACCCAGCTCGACCTGGACCTCGCCGTCGGCCGCGTACTCCACCTCGCCCTCGACGACCGCGGCGTTGCGCAGGTCGTCGAGGTACGGCGCGTGGAGCTCGGGATCGCCGGGGAGCACCAGGCGGACCACGGGTGTGCGCTGCGAGGTCTTCGCCGTGCTCTTGGCCTTCCGCACCTCGCCGAGCACCTCCGCGGCGCGACGCAGCACGTCGGCCTCGGTCTCGTCGACGCCCGCGGGGCGCAGGGCGGCGGCGTCCGGCCAGGGCTGGCGGTGGACCGAGCCGTCGCGCCACCACGACCACACCTCCTCGGCCGTGAACGGCAACACCGGCGCGAACAGGCGCAGCAGCGCGTCCAGCGCGGTGCGCAGCGCGCGGCGCGCGGAGTCGGCGCCGGAGCCGTCGCCGTACGCGCGCCCCTTCACCAGCTCGATGTAGTCGTCGCAGAAGGTCCAGAAGAACGCCTCGGTGCGCTCGAGGGCGCGGGCGGGGTCGTAGCCCTCGTAGGCCCGCGTCGCCTCGTCGACGACGTCGGCGAGCGAGGCGAGCAGCGAGCGGTCGAGCGGCTCGGTGACCTCGCCGTCGGCGGCCTCCGGGAAGGTGAGCGCGAACTTGCTCGCGTTCAGCAGCTTCACGGCCAGCCGGCGGCCGACCTTCATCTGCCCCTCGTCGAAGGCGGTGTCCATGCCCGGCCTCGCCGAGGCGGCCCAGTAGCGGACGGCGTCGGAGCCGTACTGCTCGAGCAGGTGCATGGGCGTGACGACGTTGCCCTTGCTCTTGCTCATCTTCTTGCGGTCGGGGTCGAGGATCCAGCCGCTCAGCATGGCGTGCGTCCACGGCAGCGAGCCGTGCTCGAGGTGCGCGCGCACGACCGTGGAGAACAGCCAGGTGCGGATGATGTCGTGCGCCTGCGGCCGCAGGTCCATCGGGAACAGCCGGCCGAACAGGTCCGGGTCGTCCTCCCACTGCGCGGCGATCTGCGGCGACAGCGACGACGTCGCCCAGGTGTCCATGACGTCGGGGTCGGCGGTGAACCCGCCGGGCACGTCGCGCTGGTCCTCGGTGTACCCGTCCGGCACGTCCGACGTCGGGTCGACCGGCAGCCGCTCCTCGGCCGGCAGCAGCGGCGAGTCGTAGACCGGCTCCCCGGCGTCGTCGAGGCGGTACCAGACCGGGAACGGCACGCCGAAGAACCGCTGCCGGCTGATGAGCCAGTCACCGTTCAACCCGCCGACCCAGTTCTCGTAGCGCGACCGCATGAACGCCGGCTGCCACGACATCTCGCGACCGCGCGCCACGAGCGCCTCGCGCAGGTCGGTGTCGCGGCCGCCGTTGCGGATGTACCACTGGCGGCTGGTCACGATCTCGAGCGGGCGGTCGCCCTTCTCGAAGTGCTTGACCGGATGGGTGATCGGCTTCGGCTGGCCGACGAGGTCGCCGCTGTCGACCAGCAGCTCGACGATGCGCTTCTGCGCCTGCTTCACCGTCTTCCCCGCGAGCTCGGTGTACGCGCCGTCGGCCGGCACCGGCTCCGGGGGCGCCGGCAGGAACCGGCCGTCGCGGCCGATGCAGCTGCGCACGGGCAGCTGCAGCTCGCGCCACCAGGTGACGTCGGTGACGTCGCCGAAGGTGCAGATCATCGCGATGCCGCTCCCCTTCTCGGGGTCGGCCAGCTCGTGCGCGACGACGGGCACCTCGACGCCGAACAGCGGCGTCGTGACGGTGCTGCCGAACAGCGGCGCGTAGCGCGCGTCGTCGGGGTGCGCGACGAGGGCCACGCAGGCCGGGATGAGCTCGGGTCGCGTGGTCTCGATGTGCACCGCCTGGCCGTCGGGCCGGTGGAACGCGACGCGGTGGTAGGCGCCGGGCAGCTCGCGGTCCTCGAGCTCGGCCTGCGCGACGGCGGTGCGGAAGTCGACGTCCCACAGCGTCGGCGCGTCGGTGGCGTAGGCCTCGCCCCGGGCGAGGTTGCGGAGGAACGCGCGCTGGGCCGCCCGACGGGAGCGGTCGTCGATGGTCGCGTAGGTGTGCTCCCAGTCGACGGACAGGCCGAGCCGGCGGAACAGCGCCTCGAACGCCTTCTCGTCCTCGGCCGTGAGGGCGTGGCACAGCTCGACGAAGTTCTGCCGGCTGATCGGCAGCTGCGCCTTGGGGTCCGGCTCCTCCGGCGGCGTGAAGGCGGGGTCGTAGTGCTGGTGCGGGTCGCACCGCACGCCGTAGTAGTTCTGCACCCGGCGCTCGGTCGGCAGGCCGTTGTCGTCCCAGCCCATCGGGTAGAAGACGACCTTGCCGCGCATCCGCTGGTAGCGGGCCACGAGGTCGGTGTGGGTGTAGCTGAAGACGTGCCCGACGTGGAGCGACCCGCTCACCGTCGGCGGCGGCGTGTCGATCGCGTACACCTGCTCGCGGGTCGCCGAGCGGTCGAAGCGGTAGGTGCCCTGCTCCTGCCAGACCGCGTCCCACTTCTCCTCGACGCCGTCGAGGGTGGGCTTGTCGGGCACGGTCGGGGAGCTCACCCGCGCGAGTCTAGGGAGGCCGGGCGCGCCCGGTCGTGCGCGTTCCGGTCACCTCGGCACCCCGCCGGTGTCCGGGAGGCATCCCCCCGGTCGCATAGTGTCGCCCGCCGTGACCGCCGGAGCCGTCGAGGTCGAGCCGCTCGAGCTCGACGACACGTGGGCGTACGGGCCGGGCATCCTGCACGGCGGCTGGCTGCTCGAGACGGTCGTCGAGGCGGCGCTGAAGCACTCGGCGCACCCGCACCCGCTCGCCGTCAGCGCGCACTTCACCTCACGGGCGCTGACCGGGCCGGCCGCCGTCGAGGTGGAGAAGGTGCGCGAGGGCCGGCGCGTCACGTCGCTGCGCGCCCGGCTGCAGCAGGACGGCGCCTCCCGCGTCGAGGTGCTGCTCTCGTCCGGCGAGCTGCCCGGTCCCGACGTCGAGCCGCTGCGCGTGGACGCCTCTCCTCCGCAGCTTCCGGAGCCGGACGACTGCGTCCGCAGCGGCCCGCCGCCGGGCCACCCGCGCAACGGCATCGTCGAGCAGCTCGACGTGCGCGTCGACCCCGCCACCGCGGGCTTCCTGCGCGGCGAGCCCGGCGGCGGGGCAGAGGTGCGCGCGTGGGTACGCGCGGCGAGCGGCCGGGAGCCCGACCCGCTGCTGCTGCTCACCGTCGCGGACGCGCTCCCGCCGGTCACTTTCGAGATCGGGCTGCGCGGCTGGGTGCCGACGGCCGAGCTCACCGTGCACCTGCGCGCGGTGCCCGCACCCGGCTGGCTGCGCTGCGTGCAGCGCGGCACCGTGCTGCACGGCGGCTGGATCGACGAGGAGTGCCAGGTGTGGGACGCCGCCGGCCGGCTCGTGGCGCAGGCCCGCCAGCTGGCCGCCTACCGCGAGCCGCGCTCGTGACCGCCCAGGTGGGGCCTGCCGTGCGGGTCGACCGCGTCGACGTCGACGGCTCGTGGTCCATCGGCGGCAAGCCGCACGGCGGCTACCTGCTCTCGCTCATGACCGCAGCCGCGCTCGACGACGACCACCCGCACCCGATGGCGGTCAGCGCCCACTACGTCGCCTCACCCGCGGAGACCGGCGCGACGCTGGAGGTCGAGCGGCTGCGCACCGGACGCCGCGTCGCGTCGACCCGCGTGCGGCTGGTGCAGGACGGCTCACCCAAGATCGAGGCGCTGGTGTCGTCCGGGACGTGGGACGCCGACGCCGAGCCGTTCTGGACCGCTCCCGGCGGCGGACCGCCGACGATGCCCTCCCCCGACGGGCTCGGCCGCGCGCCGTCGACCGGGCCGACCGGCGTCAAGGTCGGGCAGCTCGACCACGTCGACTTCCGCCCGGACCCGCCGAGCGTCATGTGGGCGGTCGGTCAGCCCGCCGGTGCGGCGGAGGTCCGCGGCTGGCTGCGCCGCGACGACGGCGCCGACCCGTCCCCGCTCGACCTGCTCGTGTTCGCCGACGCCCTGCCGCCGGTCACGTTCGACCTCGGGCTGTTCGGCTGGGTGCCGACGCTGGAGCTCACCGTCCTGCTGCGCGGGCTCCCCGCGCCCGGGTGGGTCTCGGCCGTGCAGCGGACGACGCTGCTGCAGGACGGCTGGCTCGACGAGGAGTGCCTGCTCTGGGACAGCCGCGGCCGGCTGGTCGCGCAGGCCCGCCAGCTCGCGGGCTACCGCACCGGCTGAGCTCTGCCGCCGACCGCTTCCCCGACCGCAGCCGACTGCTGCGCGCACGGCGGCTACGAGGTCCGCTGGCCCGCCAGGTCGCCCCGGGCGGTGCGCACCGAGCCGGGCTCCTCGGCGCACGGCGGCTCGCTGGACACGGCCGTTCCGGTCTGCACCAGCGTGCCGGTCAGACGTGCGGCACCGGCCGGGTCCGGGGAGACCGCCATGTCGATCTGGTTCACGAAGTCGGTCGTGGCCGACCCCCCGACCTCGCGGCCGGCGTCGTCGAAGCAGCCCACGGTCTCGCGGCGACTGGACGTCCCGGTGACGCGCGCGCCGTCGAAGGTCGCCTCGTAGACGACCCCACCGGCCGAGGTCACGGTGCCCGAGCACGGTGCGGACGGGCAGGGGAAGGCCAGCGTCCAGGTCAGCTCTCTCACCGATCCCGGAGGCGAGTCCGGGAACTCGCTGGCCGTGAAGGTGAGCCGCACGGCGTAGGTGCCGTTCAGGGCGTCCTGCAGCTCGGCCGCGACCGCAGGCGACGGCTCGACCGAGGGCGACGGCTCGACGGTGGGCGACGGCTCCACGGTGGGCGAGGGCTCGACGGTGGGCGACGGCTCGGCCGAGGGCGACGGCTGCTCTGCCTGCCGGGCAGCCGCCGGTTGCGCCTCGTCGTCTCCGCCGGTGGCGGCCAGCGCGACGGCGCCCACGACGACCGCGGCAACGACCGCACCGGCGGCCGCGAGAGCGGTCATCATGCGCCGCGGACGCCGCACACCGCCGCGCCGGGCCGCCGGCCCGGCGTCGACCGCGGCCGGGGACGCCGCTGCGGCTCCCCCCGCGGCCGGCGCGACGGCCGGCGCGGGCGCCGTCCCCGTGTCGACCGCGGCGCCGGTGAACACCGCCGATTCCACCGGTCCGGCCGAAGCTGCGGCCGCGCCGGAGCCCGCCGCCGGGGCCCGCAGCGCGGCCGGGACCAGCGCCGCGACCGACGCCCCGGCCAGCCATCCGGCGCCGAAGCGCCGCTTCGCCGCGTCCTCCAGCTCGGCCAGCATCGCCGCCGCGTCCGGCGGCCTGATGGACGGGTCCTTGGCCAGGCAGCGGTCGACCAGGCTCGCGAAGCGGTCGCCGTGGCCCTCGAGCGGCGGGGCCGGCTGCTCGGCGTGCGCGCGCACGGCCGCCGCCGGGTCGGTCACCGGGAAGGGCGGCCGGCCGGCCAGCAGCGTGTACAGCACCGCTCCCGACGAGTAGACGTCCGACCGCGGCGTCACCGGCCGGCCGGTGGCGGCCTCCGGGCTGAGGTAGGCCGGGGTGGCGCGCACGCCGGTCGACCCGGTTGCCGTGGCCAGCCCGAAGTCGACGAGCATCGACGTGCCCTGCATGTCGAGCAGCACGTTGCCGGTCGACACGTCGCCGTGGACGAGGTCGCGCCCGTGTGCGTGGGCCAGCCCCAGCAGCGCTCCCCGCAGCACGCCGGCCGACTGCTCCGGCGCCAGCACGCCGTGCACGGCGAGCAGCCGGTCCAGCGGGACGCCGTCCACCCACTGCTCGACGATCCAGACGGCCTCGCCCTCCTCGACCAGCTCGTACAGCCGCACCACGTGCGGGTCGTCCAGCGATGACAGCACGGCCGCCTCGGCACGGAAGCGCTGCAGGCCGGCGGGGTCGGAGCGAAGGGACGCGGTGAGCTGCTTCACCGCGACGATGCGACCGGAGCGGGTGTCACGGGCGCGGAAGACGGTCGCGGTGGAGCCCTCGGCGACCTGCTCGAGCACGCTGTACCGGTCGGTCACGGCCATGCGAGCCTCCCCTCGAGCGGACCCTCCGCTGGCCGCAGTGTGGGCCCGGCGGCGGCCGGCGTCCCGGGATCGTCCGATCTCGTCGTCCGCAGCCGTCCGATGGCATGCTCCCGCCCGGGGGGTGGCGGGATGAGGCAGTCGGACTGGAAGGGCGTGCTCGACGTCGTCGCGCCGGCGGCGCTGGAGCACCTGGAGTCGCTGCCGGAGCGCCGGGTGTACCCGGCCGGCAGCTACGAGCAGATCCGCGCGACCCTCGACCACGGCCTGCCGGACCATGGCACGGATCCTGCCGCCGTTCTCGCCGACCTCGTGCGCGACCTCGGACCGTACGTCACCGCGCACGCCTGCGGCCGGTTCTTCGGGTTCGTCATCGGCGGCCTGCACCCGGCCGCGTGGGGCGCCGAGCTGCTGGTGTCGACGTGGGACCAGAACGCCGGGCTGTACCCGCCGACGCCGGGCGTCGCGGTCGCGGAGGAGCTGGCCTGCGCCTACCTGCTCGACCTGCTGCACCTGCCGGCGTCGTCGTCGGTCGGCCTGGTCACCGGCGGGCAGATGGCGAGCTTCACCTGCCTGGCCGCCGGGCGCGACCAGGTGCTTCGCGACGTCGGGTGGGACGTCGAGGCGAACGGCCTGGTGGGCTGCCCGGGCATCACCGTCGTCGTCAAGGACGGCGTGCACTCCACCGTGCTGAGCGCGCTGCGGTACCTCGGGCTGGGCGAGCGGTCCGCGCGCTTCGTCGCCTGCGACGAGGAGGACCGGATCGACGTCGGAGCGCTCGAGCGCACCCTGTCGGAGGTGTCCGGCCCGACGCTCGTCGTCGTGGAGGCCGGCAATGTCAACACCGGGGCGTTCGACGACTTCGACGCCGTCGCCGACCTCGCCGAGGCGCACCGCGCGCGGGGCAACCCGACGTGGGTGCACGTCGACGGCGCCGTGATGCTCTGGGCGCTCGCAGCACCGGCGATGGCCGAGCGCACCCGAGGCCTCGACCGGCTCGACTCGTGGTCGACCGACGCCCACAAGCTGCTCAACGTCGCGTACGACTGCGGGGTGGCGATCTGCCGGCACCCGGCGCCGCACCGCGCGGCCATGAGCGTGCAGGCGAGCTACCTCGAGCAGGGCACCGGCGCCCGGGACGCCATGGACTGGAACCCCGAGTTCTCCCGGCGCGCCCGCGGCGTCGGCGTCTACGCCACGCTGCGCTCGCTGGGCCGGCAGGGCGTCGTCGACCTGGTCGACCGCACCTGCCGGCTGGCCCGCCGCTTCGCCGAGGAATTGGCCGCGTCAGGGCGCGCCGAGGTCGTGAAC
>DATMJH010000074.1:0-2005 GCA_035554015.1 Mycobacteriales bacterium | reverse complement strand
GACGGCGTTCGCGTCGCCGGCCGCAGCGACCGCCGTCGACCCCGCGCCGGTGGAGCCGGCCGCTCCACGCGACCCGTTCGCTCCGGCCCCGGACGACGGCGTCCCTGCGGACCCCGACCGCGAGGACCTGCCGGAGATGGGGTTCCCTGCCGCCGAGCGGCGTCGGCGCGGCGTCGCGCTGCTGCCGGCGGTGGGTGCCGCCGTCGCTGTCGTGCTGCTCGCTCTCATCGGCTGGCTCGGCTGGCAGCTGCGCGAGCAGGCGCAGGCCGACCAGGCCCGCGAGGAGTCGCTCGAGGCGGCCCGCGACGCCGCGAGGGTGCTGTTCTCCTACAGCCACGAGAGCCTGGAGGACGACTTCCAGGCCGGGCTCGACGTGGCGACCGGCGAGTTCCGCGAGGAGTACGAGCGCACCACGCGCGAGGTGGTGCAGCCGGTCGCGGAGCAGTACGACGCGGTCGTGGAGGCGGAGGTCGTCGAGGCCTCGATCGTCTCGGCCGAGCCGGATCGAGCGGTGGCGCTGGTGTTCCTCAACCAGACGGCGACGAACACCCGCATCGAGGGGCCGAGGATCGACCAGAGCCGCGTGCGGATGGTGCTGCGCGAGGTCGACGGCGAGTGGCGGGTCGCGGAGGTGACGGCGCTGTGACGCGCTTCCGGCCGGCAGGTCGCCCCGCCGGCAGGCGGGCCGGCTCGGCCGGGACGAGCGCCCCTGCCGCCACCGCACCCGCACCGCGGCAGGAGACGACGGGCACCGGCCCCGACTCGCCGGCGCCGCCGGCGGACGGCGTCGCGACGGCGTCGTCGCGTCGCACGGCGCCCTGGTGGCTCGTCGCGCTGCTCGCCGTGCTCGCCGTCGGGGGGCTCGTGCTCTCGGCCGTGCTGCTGTCCCGCCCCTCCGACGCCGCGCTGCGTGACAGCGCCGTCGAGGCGGGCACCCGCTACACCGAGTTCCTCACGACCTTCGACGCCCGCACCATCGAGGAGGACGTCGCCCGCATGGCCGCCGTCTCCACGGCCGACTTCGCCGAGGAGTACCGGCGCACCGTCGAGGGGCTGCGGCCGCGCATCGCCCAGCAGCAGGCGACGTCGACCGGCACCGTGGTCGGCATCGGCGTCGAGCGGCTCGAGGGCGACACCGCCACCGTGCTCGTCGCCGTCGACCAGGAGCTGACCGCCTCGGGGGAGCAGCCACGCACCGAGGCCAACCGCGTGCGCATGCGCCTGGTCCGCGATGACGGCAGCTGGGTCGTCGACGACGTCGAGCGCCTGTAGCGCCCGCCCGCCTGCGCCGCGCGGCCCTCCCCGGCGCGCCGGCCGGCGCTTGACGCCGGCCGGCCCGGTCGTCATCGTGTCCGCAGCACAGGACGAGGGTGCGCGGACGCCGCGCGACCCTCGCCTCGACACGCGCGCGCGGGTCGGCTATTCTGCCTTGTTGCGCTGCCTCCCGTCAGATACCCGCCGGACCGGATGTCCGCCGCGGCCGGTCGGAAGAGCGTGCGCTCGCCGTCGACCCACCCTCCGGCAGGAGCCGCCGTCCTGACACGACGGTCGTGCCCCCCTGCCGCCGGAAGGACCCTCTCTTGGCCGCCGCTTCACCCTCCGTGCAGTCCCCGAGCACCAGCACGTCCCGCGTCTCCTTCGCCAAGATCCGCGAGCCCCTCGAGGTCCCGAACCTCCTCCACCTGCAGACCACGTCGTTCGACTGGCTGATCGGCAGCGAGGCCTGGCAGGCCCGCGTGCAGGAGGCCGTCGACGCGGGGCGCGAGGACGTCCCCGTGACGTCGGGCCTGGAGGAGATCTTCGAGGAGATCTCCCCGATCGAGGACTTCTCCGGCTCGATGTCGCTGAGCTTCCGCGACCACCGGTTCGAGCCGACCAAGTACTCCGTCGAGGAGTGCAAGGACAAGGACATGACGTTCGCGGCGCCGCTGTTCGTCACGGCGGAGTTCACGAACAACACCACCGGCGAGATCAAGAGCCAGACCGTCTTCATGGGCGACTTCCC
>DATMJH010000073.1:0-6993 GCA_035554015.1 Mycobacteriales bacterium | reverse complement strand
CGCTGCGGCGGCCAGGACGTCGAGAAAGCGACGCCGCTCGTCGTCGTCCTCGACGAGCGTGAAGACCTCCTCGAACTGGTCGACGACGAGCAGCAACGTGCTGTCGCCGTCCGGCAGCGGCAAGTCCTCGGTGGTCGGCGCGGGCCTGCTCCCGGCGCTGCGGCAGGGCGCCGTCCCAGGCTCCGACACATGGTTCCCGGCCGAGATGCACCCCGGTGCGCATCCGTTCGAGGAGCTGGCGACGGTACTCACGCGCGTCGCCACGACCCCGCAGCCCGGCCTCGCCGGGACGCTGCGAGGAGGCCGGACAGGTCTGACCGATGCCGTGGCCGGCGTGCTGCCGGACGGCGACAGCACGTTGCTGCTCGTCGTCGACCAGTTCGAGGAGGTCTTCACGCTCGTCGAGGACGACGACGAGCGGCGTCGCTTTCTCGACGTCCTGGCCGCCGCAGCGACGGATCCGTGCCGCCGGGTCCGTGTCGTCGTCACGCTGCGGGCCGACTTCTACGACCTGCCCCTGGCCCATCCGGCGATCGCCGAGCTCACCAGTCGCGGGACGTGCAGCGTGACGCCGCTGCTCCCCGGCGAGATCGAGCGCGCGATCACCGGACCTGCCGAGGCGGCCGGTGTGTCCGTGCAGCCGGCACTGCTCGCTGCGCTCGTCGCCGACGTCACCGAGTCGGCGTCGTCTCTGCCGCTGCTGCAGTACGCGCTCACCGAGCTGTTCGAGCATCGAGACGGTGCAGAGCTCACCCTGTCGGCGTACGAGGCCGTCGGCGGTGTCACCGGTGCGCTCGCCAGCAGGGCGGAGGAGCTCTACGCCGCGCTGCCGGCCGACGGCCAGCTCGCTGCCCGGCAGCTGTTCCTCCGGCTCGTGACCGTGCCGGTCGACGGCGGTGAGTACACCCGCCGGCGCGAGAGCCGAGCGCAGCTCGACGCGCTCGACGTGCAGCCATCGGCGATGGCGGCCGTGGTCGACGCGTTCGGGGCCGGGCGGCTGCTCACGTTCGACCGTGACCCGGTGACCCGCGGACCGACCGTCGAGGTGGCGCACGAGGCGCTCATGCGCGAGTGGAGCCGGCTGCGCGGCTGGCTGGACGCCGCGCGCGACGACGTGCTCACACACCGCCGGCTGGCGGCGGCTGCGCGCGACTGGCTCGAGGACGAGGGCGACGCCAGCGCGCTGGTCCGCGGCGAGCGGCTGCGCCGTTTCGAGGAGTGGGCGGAGTCGTCGCGGCTCGCGCTCACGGCGGCGGAGCGGCGGTTCCTCGCGGCCAGCGCGGCACGGCGCGAGCACGAGCAGGCCGAGTCCGACCGGCGGGAACGACGCGAGCGCGAGCTGGAGCGCCGGTCGATCGTGCGCCTGCGCGCCGGTGTCGCCGTCGCGATCGTGCTGGCGATGATGGCGTCGCTCCTCGCCGTCGTCGCGCTGGACCAGCGGTCGAGGGCGAGGGAGGAGGCGAGCACGGCACGCGCACGTGAGCTGGCGGCCGCCGCCCTCGCCACCATCTCGCAGGACCCGGAGCTGAGCACGCTGCTGGCATTGGAGGCCGTCGCCGAGACGGGGCAGGACGGCACGGTCCTGCGTGAGGCGGAGGAGGCGCTGCACCGTGCGGTGCAGAACGTGCGCGTCGTCCGCAGGTTCCCGCAGGGCGGCTTCGGTCTCGGCGTGTCCGCGGACGGCACGCGCCTGGTCACCGGCGGCAGCGGATCGCCGGACGACGTCCCGACCGTCTGGGACGCCGAGACGGGTGAGCAGCTGCTGCGGCTCGACGGCGCGGACGGCGCGAACACCGTCGCCATGAGCGCCGACGGTCGCATCGTCGCCTCGACCGACGGCAGTGCGGACGTCACGCTGTGGGACAGCTCGGCCGGGACACCGCTCCGGGTCCTGCGGGGGGACGGGGGACCGCTGAGCCGGCTGGCGTTCAGCCGCGACGGCGAGCGGCTCGCTGCGGCGGGCTTCGACGGGGCCGTCCGCGTCTGGACCGTCGACGACGGACGGCAGCAGCTGACGGCGAGAGGGAGCGACGGGGCGGTGCTCGCCGTCGCCTTCAGCCCCGACGGCTTCCGCCTGGCGACCGGCGGCCTCGACGCCAGGGTGCGGCTGTGGGACGTCCGCACCGGCGTGCAGCTCGCCGAGATGCCCGGTCACGAGTGGCCCGTGAGCACCGTCGCCTTCAGTCCCGACGGTCGGTCGGTGGCGAGCGGCGCCTACGACGCCGAGGCGCGGATCTGGGACGCCGGCACCGGCCGGCTGGTCCGGCTGCTCGCCGGTCGGCAGACCATCCAGTCGCTGGCCTTCAGCCCGGACGGCGCCCGGCTGCTGACGGCGACGACCGACGCCGTCGCCACGGTCTGGGACCTGGCTCGCGGGCGGGAGGACCTGCGGCTGGT
This sequence comes from Mycobacteriales bacterium, assembly GCA_035554015.1. GTDB lineage: Bacteria > Actinomycetota > Actinomycetes > Mycobacteriales > SCTD01 > DATLGD01. Next base: position 4,596 of record DATMJH010000073.1, on the reverse strand, counting down.
CGGGCACAGCGGCGGTCCGGTCGCGGACGTGGCGTTCCTGCCGGACGGCAGGCGGGTGCTGACCTCGGGTCTGGACGGGACCACCCGCATGTGGGACGTCAGCCCGAGCGGGGCGCGGAACTGGCTCACCGCCCCGGGGGTGCAGCAGATCTACGCCGGTGTCACCTTCAGCCCGGACGGCTCCACCTTCGCGGCGCCGGCGCACCCGCACGGCGTCACGATCTGGGACTCCGCCACGGGAAGAGAGGTGCGCACGCTCAACGGGCCGCCGCAGAAGCTGTCGACCGTCGCGTTCAGTCCGGACGGCACGCGGCTGGTGGCAGGGTCCGACGTCACGCGTGCTCCACCGGTGTGGGACGTGATGACCGGTGAGCTGCTCTTCACCCTGGACGGCGGCGACGCGGTGGTCCGGGCGGTGACGTTCAGCCCGGACGGCACCCGCATCGCGACGGCGGGGGCGGCCGGCGCGCTGCGCGTGTGGGATGCCGGCACCGGCGCGCAGGTGGCCAGCGTCCACGACGGCGAGGACGATCTCATCGCCGTGAGGTACAGCCCCGACGGTCGCGTCCTCGTGGTCGGGGAGAGCGAGCAGGTGGTGCTGCGAGACCCCGACAGCCTGGCACCCCGGCGCCGGCTCGGCGGCTTCACCGCTGCGGTGAGCGGGCTGGCCTTCGGGCCGGACGACACGCTCGTCGCGTCGAGCGAGGACGCCACGGCACGGGTCTGGAGCCTGACGTCGGGTCGGGAGCTGGTCGTGTTCCGGGGTCACCGGGGGCCGGTCAACCAGGTCGCCGTCTCGCCCGACGGGAGCCGGGTGGCGAGCAGCGGTGAGGACGGCACCACGCGGCTCTGGGGCCTGACCACCGGCACCGAGACCCTCCGGCTCGTCGGGCACGCCAGCCTCGTGTACGGGGTCAGCTTCAGCCCCGACGGGCGGCTGCTCGCCACCGCCAGCCCGGACGGCACCGTCGCGCTCCACACGCTGCACATCGAGGAGCTGGTGGACGTGGCGCGCAGCCGCCTCACGCGCGGGCTGACGCAGGAGGAGTGCCGCACGTACCTGCACCTCGACGCGTGCCCGGCCGCGTCCGACTGAGGCGTCCTGGCTCACCGACGCTCACGGTCAACCACGGGTGGCGGGCCGGGCGTCCGGTCGAGCTGTCCCGGGTGCAGGAGCAGGACCGACCCACGGCGCTGCCTTGGCCGGCTGGCGCCGGCTCCGGCCGCGGGACGAACATCCGTGTGAGGACACGGCTGCGTGCTGGGCTGCGGGCACATGCCTGTCGCCTCTGGTCGGGTGGCCGGCCTGGTCGCCGGCTCGTACCCTGGGCGCATGCGCGGTCGGCCGGGGATGCGGGTGCCGCGTGCGCTCGCCGTCCTCGCCGTTCTCCTCGGGGTTCTCGCGATGCACGGCCTCGCGACGTCCCACCACGGCGCCGCGACAGCCCCCTTCGCGACCGCGGCGCTCACCGCCGTCGAGAACGACGGCCACGCCCACGCCGACGCCGCCACGGCGGTGGCCGACGTGGTGCCGGCGGGGCACGACTGCGACGGCGCCTGCCAGGGCGGTGAGCACGCGCTGGCGCTGCTGTGCCTGGCCGTTCTGCTGGCCGCCGGTCTCGGCGTGCTCGTGCTGCGGCAGCGAACCGGCCCCTTGCCCGCTCGGACAGGCTCTCCCCAGCGGATGCGCGCGCGTGCCCCAGCACCACCCAGGTCGTTCGACCCGGTCACTGAGCTCTGCGTCAGCCGGACGTAGGCCGGCAGCTCCACCCCGCCCAGGCCCCGACCTGGCCAGGGTGCGCTGCCGCACGCCCACACCCCTCCGACTGATCCGACAGGAGCTCGACCCACATGCGCACCTCCGCTCGAACCCACGCCGTCGCGGGCCTGCTCGCCGGCGCCCTCGTCCTGACCGGCTGCGGCAGCGGCGACGACCCGACCGTCGCCGGTGGCGACGACAGCAGCGCCACCGCCGGCCAGACGCAGTTCAACGACGGTGACGTCGCGTTCGTGAGCGGCATGGTGCCGCACCACGAGCAGGCCGTGGAGATGGCCGACATGATCCTCAGGAAGGACCCGTCCGAGCCGGTCCGCGCGCTCGCCGAGAGGATTCAGGCGGCTCAGCAGCCCGAGATCGAGGAGCTCGACGCCCTGCTGAAGACCTTCGGCAAGGAGTCCGCCAGCGGCGGCCACGGGGGTCACGGCGGTGGCTCGGAGGCAGCCACACACGGCGGGATGATGACCGACGCGCAGATGCAGGACCTGCACGACGCCATGGGCGTCGAGGCAGAGCGGACGTTCCTCACGATGATGATCGAGCACCACCGGGGCGCGATCGAGGCGGCCGAGACCGTCATCGCCGACGGGGAGAACCGGGCGGTCATCGACCTCGCGACCCGCATCCGCGACGACCAGCGGGCCGAGATCGCCGAGATGGAGCAGCTGCTCACCTCGGGATGAGCGAGGTCCCGCGACGCGGGCCGCTCCTGGCGGCCGCTCAGCCTGCGCGGCCAGGCCGTCTGGCGGCGACGCTCAGGGCCCGGCCGCCTCGGGAGGCGACGGACGGGTCTCGTACATGCGCACGGCCACCACGACACCCGAGGCGGCGGTGATCGCGGCGACCAGCCAGACTGCCGGTCGCAGCCCCCAGAGGTCGGCGGTCACACCCGCGACGACGGCGCCGACGGCGAACCCGCCGTCGCGCCACAGCCGGTAGACGCCGACCGAGCGGGCCCGCCAGGCGGGGTGGGCGACGTCGCCGATGGCGGCGAGCAGGGTCGGGTAGACCATCGCGGTGCCGGCCCCGAGCAGCACCGCGGCCAGTGCCCAGAGCGTGAAGGTGTCGACGACGGCGACGACGGCGAGCGCGCCGGCCTGCACCCACATGCCGGCGACGATGAGCGGCTTGCGGCCCAGCCGGTCGGAGGCCGCACCGGTGACGAGCTGGCCGAGCCCCCACACGGCCGGGTACAGCGCGGCGAGCACAGCGATCTGGCTCAGCTCGAGGCCGGCGGTGGCGAACAGCAAGGGGAACAGCCCCCAGGCCAGGCCGTCGTTGAGGTTGTTGACCAGGCCGGCCTGGCTGGCCGACGACAGCGCCGGCTCGCGCCACGTCGTCTGGGCGAACACCTGCCTGGTGGTCAGGTGGCCGGTGTCGCCGACGCCGGCCGGTGAGAGCGCGGCAGCCTCGCGCCCGGCGTGGTCGCGCGTCTCGTGCACCGCCGTCGCGGACAGCCCGAGGCCCAGGGCGACGACGGCCAGGCCGAGCAGGAACGGCGCGGGGCGCAGGCCGTGCTCGGCGGCGAGCCAGCCGCTGGTCAGGGCGGTGCCGGCGACGGCCAGGTAGCCGGCGGCCTCGTTCAGGCCCATCGCCAGGCCCCGCTGCGCCGGCCCGACCAGGTCGATCTTCATGATGACGGTGGTGGACCAGGTCAGGCCCTGGTTGACGCCGAGCAGCACGTTGGCGACCACGACCCAGGTCCAGCTGTCAGCGGTGATGAGCAGCAGCGGCACCGGGATGCCCACGAGCCAGCCGCCGACCAGGACGGGCTTGCGGCCGTACCGGTCCGCCAGCGTGCCGGCGGCGACGTTGGTCAGCGCCTTGGTCACGCCGAACGCGGCGATGTACGTGGTGGCCGCGGTGAACCCGGTCAGCCCGAACACGTCGGTGGCCAGCAGCGGCAGGACGGTGCGTTCCTGTCCGAGCATGGCGCCGACGAGGGCGTTGACGGCGACGAGCAGGGCGAACTGCGCGGCGTTGGCGCGCAGTCCGAGGTGCGGCGGCGGTCCTGTCGCCGTGGTGGTCACGGGCCGGTCTCGAGCGGCCGTCCGGTGTGACGGGCCCAGTCCTCCGGGCCGCCGACGACGACCGCGACGTCGCGGCGTCCGGCGCGCTCCAGCAGGCTGGCGGCGGTCATCGCCCGCTCGCCGTGACCGCACATCACCGCGGCGCCGTCCGGCAGCGCCGGCAGGTCGCCCTCGGCGAGCCGGCCCAGCTCGGCGTTGCCGGCGCCGGCGACCCGGCCGGCGGTGAACTCCGAGCGCTGCCGGACGTCGAGGACCCGCCGGCCGTCGAGCGCCCGCGCGCCGACGACGACCGTGCTGGTGGTGGCTCGACCGCTCTGCTGCCAGGCGGCGAGACCGCCGGCGAGCTCCCCGAGGAGCCGGTCGTACCCGATCTTGCGGGCCTGCCAGACGATCTCCGCCCCGTCCTGGTCGTCGTCGCGGACGACGACGAGCGGGGTGGTCGGCTCGGTGGTCCAGCCCAGCCAGGTCGCGAACGCCGACCGCAACGGGATCGAGAGCGAGCCGGGCAGGTGGGCGGCGGCGTACCGCTCGACCGGGCGGACGTCGACGACGACAGCCCCGCGGCCCGCCGCCACCTCCACCTCCACGTCGGACAGCGGCCGCAGGTCGGTGGTCGCCGGCAGCGGTGCCGGTCCGCGCCGGTTGACCTCGGCGAGGTGCCTGAAGTAGCGCGGGTAGGTGCCGAGGCCGCCGAGCTGCCCGACGACGTCGCCGTGTGGCCGACGCACGGCGACGTCGTCGGGCAGCTCGGCGAGGCGCTGCAGCGATCGCCACTGCGCCCGGGCGAGC